>NZ_PNDP01000158.1:0-235 GCF_005886415.1 Pseudoalteromonas sp. S327
CAATACTTGGGAAAACACCTACTTTTACTGCACCGGTCATAGGCATGCCAACAACCAGAATAAAAAAGGCCAAAAATCCAGCAACAATGGCGTCTCTAAATCGTAACGAGTATGCAAAACAGCGGCCGGACACTTTATCTCTAAACCAAGATAGACCGCTGTCGGCGCCATGCTGCACCTTTGACCACAAGCCACTAAGACACGACTTTAACTGGCGTGTAGTGCTTACGTGGGC
>NZ_PNDP01000159.1:0-268 GCF_005886415.1 Pseudoalteromonas sp. S327
ACTCGCTTGAAATAAGTTGATATTACTAGCCATGTAAATGTATGGGAAAACCCAGATATATACTGCTGTGGGCCTGCAAACTTTATGAAAACGGTGTGTGACTTTGCTAAAAAACACCATTTAAATTACTACCTAGAGGCATTTGGTTTTACGCTGCCAAGCCAAAATGACGACAGCCTGTTTAACGTACAGATTAATAGCTGCGCTCATATCGTAATTGCTTTCAAAGAATTGTTAGCACATGTTGAGGCAAAACTATTTCCGGTGA
>NZ_PNDP01000160.1:0-266 GCF_005886415.1 Pseudoalteromonas sp. S327
AACCCTGCCTAAGTATTCACCGCTACTGGTGTATAGTTAATTTACTTCCCCATTTTTTAAGACTAATTGATAGCGTCCTACTGCCTCAGTGCTCAGCGTTGGAGGTTTACCGCCTGTGCCCGCGGTATCGCCTTTAATACCAGGATCAGTTTCAGAGATCTCCATCTCAACCAATTTCGGTGGAGTATCCGCTAGTGGTCGACGGTACCATAATGTATTAGACCATTCATAGGTGTCCAATAACCTTTTAACCGCATCGCAAAGTC
>NZ_PNDP01000161.1:0-429 GCF_005886415.1 Pseudoalteromonas sp. S327
AGAATACATCATGAAAAAATTAGCTCTATCTTTAACATTTTTGCTTGGTGCGTTGTCTGCAAGCAACGCAACAGCATTTGATGGCGTTGTAAACGCAGGTTAAGAAAAATCAGCAACCTGTGCGGCTTGTCACGGCCCAGACGGTAATGCACCGGTTAATATTTAACCTAAACTTGCAGGCCAGCACCCAGATTACATCCTTAAACAACTTAAGGATTTAAAAATAGGTATGACTTCAGTCGGTAAAGAATTCCGTATGGAACCTGTAATGAGCGAGATGGCTATGCCCCTTAGCGAACAAGACATGAAAGACCTATCTCAGTAGTGTTATTCATTGAACATGACTGAAGGCGCCACCCCTAAAGACGTGGGTGAAGTTGGTCAAATGCTGTACAACGCAGGACATGCTGCGCGCTGTCTGCCGGCTGG
>NZ_PNDP01000162.1:0-231 GCF_005886415.1 Pseudoalteromonas sp. S327
TTTATAAATGTTACCAACGTATTAACTCCTTAACGTTAGAGTAATTGATACACCCGCGTGATAGGTTGTTAAATCGACTAGTTCGTATTCTGGGTTTATTAAATGCCTGTCGTATGTAAGATAAGCAATCAATTAATAAAAGCTATCATCGTAACTTGGCTCAAATTCACACTATATTAAAATAAATTCAAGTACCGTACTACTCTTTCCATAATAATGGGTAGTGCTGCG
>NZ_PNDP01000163.1:0-210 GCF_005886415.1 Pseudoalteromonas sp. S327
CAGTTGAATAAATAGCAGTTAAATTTAGCGCATCGGAGTCATTATCAGAGCCTGTTGCTAACCAAGGGATAAACGTAAAGTAATTGTAATTTATTTCGCACGCAATAGAGGCTAAAGCACTACCGGGCAAGAAATAGAGCCCTTCTGTCAAATAATGGCTTTCCCATAAAGGATGAATATGAAACTTTAATTTTTCATTTTCGTGGTCAG
>NZ_PNDP01000164.1:0-212 GCF_005886415.1 Pseudoalteromonas sp. S327
ATCGTTGCACGCATATAGCAAGCTTAAAAAGCAAAACCCAAGCGCTTATATGTTTTATATGCGCGATGAAGAATTTGATTTATTTGGCGCCTCACCTGAGTCTGCACTAAAATACGAAGTACAAAGAAAAAAAGTTGAAGATTAACATATTGCCGGTACTCGCCGACGTGGAAAATTATCCAATGCGACAATCAACCCAGATTTAGAAAGCC
>NZ_PNDP01000165.1:0-266 GCF_005886415.1 Pseudoalteromonas sp. S327
CAGCCAGTATGGCGCCCCAATCGTTTGTAGTGGGCTGTTCAAATAGTTTTAAAAAGCCTTAGGGAGCAATAGCAAAAATACCAGTAGAAAGCGCCGTGGTAAAAATAACCACAATGAGCTCATAAATATTAGCAAAAATACCCCGCGACAAAATATGCCAGTTAGAGGCACCATCAAGCCTTAAATCGGTAATGTAGTCTATACTTAGCTCATCAACAATAAAAATACAAATAGACTGAATAAATATCTGAAATAAAGCCAATAAT
>NZ_PNDP01000166.1:0-366 GCF_005886415.1 Pseudoalteromonas sp. S327
TCAACCACCTAGCACGTGTTTACATGCATCGGGTTTGTCTTGGGGTGTTTGGTACTCTTATACGGTTTTCATGCCTATTACTTTAAACGCATCATCAACCAATAAGATGTTTTCAATGCGGTGTTCGTGCATTAAACCTAAAATGTCTACCCCCGATGCGCCTTCTTGAAACGTTACCAGTTTGTCTTTTTTAGTCATAACTCTAGAAACAGGCTGTTCAAGCTTCGGTTCAAAACGCATGTCACGAGCAGTAACAATACCTAGTAGGTTATTTTCGCTAGCAGTAACCGGGAAACCCGAGCACCCTTTTTCTTGCGAAAGACTCGTCGCGTCTGCCTTGGTTAAATCGGCACACCCAGTACCAGG
>NZ_PNDP01000017.1:0-19589 GCF_005886415.1 Pseudoalteromonas sp. S327
ACACGAGGTTTAAAAAGCGTGAGTACAGAAATAAGTCTTCATGTTCTGGCTTACAACTTCAGAAGAATGCTCACAATTATGGGAGTTAATGGTCTAAGTAAAGCGATTAGAGTAGCGTTGCTATAGCAGTTTCGCTCGCGCGGAGAAAATTGCAATACTGAGAAAAAATCGATCGCAACCATCCTAGATGGTTTTAAACTAAGAACATACCCAAGACAATTTATTAAAAATTAGTTTTTACACAGTCTGTGCCATGAGCGGACATTCAGTATTTGTATTTGGATCTATATTTATTGTCACAAATGCTACCAAAGCAGTCATAGAAATATCAAAGTTGAAATGTCTATTGTTAGCCATTAGCGGAAGTTAGCTTTAAGTTAAATATGGCAGTTCAGATACCCTAAAGCTTACTTTTTAACTTGAAAGTTTACATCTATTCAAAACTGAAATTATGCCTAAAATTTTTACATGGTTTTAGATCTCAAATCCCCAAAGCGGACATTGGAATGATTTAAGTTTTAAATGAATTTAGCATATATACTCTAAGGCGCTAACGCCCCCATAGTGTGCTAGAAACTTACAAAGTTTTGGCTAGCAATTCCTTAGCCGCATCACCTAGCTATATAAATTTAGCCGATGCTAGATATATGAAAGTATTGTTATCTCATAATTATCTAATTCTACCTTTTTGAGGGGGGCTTTGAGCTTAGTTTCATAAATCTAATTGGATAATCTCTGCCTCCCTTCTTCACTACGTAATTTATTTTATTCTTTTGAAGGCTCTTTGGTATTTTTGAGAACCCATTGCTTGATGATTTCTTTCCAATAATCTGAGCAATCTCCCCTTCATTCAGGTCGAGCGTAAAAAATAGCAGCATCCCCACAGAGTCACCATGATCTGTATAGTGCTCTATTTGCCTAATAGAACTATTGAAGGTTTCATGAATTTTAGATTCCTTTGGCTTCTTTCCCCCCTCCGCAATTTTGAACAGTTTCCCTTCTATCATTAGTGGCTTTCTATTACTATATTTGTACTCAATCTTAATATCTAGGCGCCCAGCCCCTTCTTTTGATTCACCATGAACAATATACTGCTTGTGATTATCGAGATAGGTCACCAACTTCGAGGTAATCTGTGTCTCGTTTTTAAAAGTCTGGCCTTTACTGTTGTTTTCCTTCAAGTAATTTGAAGTATCTCTTCCAAAACTCTGTAAAGATCTCAAAATGTGTTCTTGTAGTTCATCGGCAATGTCGAACTTCGCAGGTAACTTTGCAATAGAGTCATCAAGTGTTTGATGGTGATTGTACGTTTCAAATAGCTCATAAACGGCTATAAAAATATTTCTTGGGATAAGTTCCCAATTCATTTGAAAGTTATATTGAGCGTAGCCTGGGATACAGCCTTCATTTACATAATTTTCATATTTGGACAGATCAACTTCCTCGGATATACCTCGTAACTCACTTCGATAATTACACACGATTTGCAAATCACTTTTCAGGGTGTCAATCAGTATATTAGGGAATTCTGTAGGGTGTTTGGGTATCGTTTTTAGTGAGTGTTCTAAGCTTTTAGCACGATGCGTAATCATCTCTACGAAAGATGGAAGGGGGATAAATAGCAAAGTTAAATAACACTCTACAAGGTCTTGAGTATCTGAAATTGTGATTCTGTAGTTTGGTATGTACGACTCTTTATCAGAATAACCCTCAAGCACCTCTTTTATGATAATTTCTCTGTTCCTTGGTAGGCTAACTCCGTTAAGTAGATCTAGAGCATTTTCAATGCAAGAACGAAAATTAATGTCGTTGTCGAGAACAAAAACATCTAACTTGATGTTTTTGCTATAGCTTTTATTAATGGATGTATAAACCCCTTTATACAAATCTAGAATCGTTCTGCTAAACTCTTGAACAGTTTTATTGAAGTCAAAATCTTTACCAATAATCAGGGTGCTATCATCACTTCTAGTAAATTTGAAAGGCAAATTTAAGCTATCACCTCTCTCGATTACATAGTTTTGAAATCGACAGCATATATACCACTCACTATTACGTGGTTCTTGTAGTGCTCTTGCGAAGTTAACTGGTTCATTATAGCCTGTTTTGCTTCTAATACATGATGTATGGGTGCTAGAAGTACAGATAGCATAAAAGACTTCTAAGCTTTCGAAAGACACTGGAAGCAAAAAATAATCCGCACTTTGAACTGCTTTTTTTAAGTTGGCATCATCATAACCATATAATCGTCTACGCCTCACCAAGTCAGGTACGCATGGCAAGTCAGAGAATCGGAGGTTATCCGAAAACCCACAATCAGGTATTGCTCCATTATTCACATAATTTAGAACTTCACGGTAGCGCCTTTTATATTCATCAACCCATTCATAATAGCCATCTTTCTCATAACTATGAATCTTGCATTGCAGTTCCTCTAGCAATGCTAAAGCTTCTTTTTTAAATGGAATTATGTTTTTATTTTTCAATATATTGATCACACCACTCTCACCAATGCCTAGTTCCTCCCCAAAATAATATACCATCACAACAGCAAAAAATAACGATACTAAAAAAGTGTTTAAGGAGTCTTGCCTTCTGCTATTAACTCTCTGTTAATAGAAAATATGCATAAATCGCTTTGTGCCCCAAAGTGAGATAGAAATTGAATTGTCATACCTATAATGCCTAACGATCGAATGTCCGCTTTCGGAGTTTTCGATTAAATTTTAGTATTGAAATTTGAAAATGAGATAGTATAAGAAGCCTTATTTAGAGCTATTTATCGGATTTTATTTCATTAGTTAAGCCAAAGTTTTCTTCTGCTTTAGAATCAAAGACGACATCAGTAGGTCTAACTTCAATGGCAGCTTTGAGCTTGAAACAGCATACCGCAAAGACAAAGACTGACGGTCCGCTCTTCGCTCATAGCTGCCTGTCAGATCAGATATGAGCTACTACACCTTACATTTCTCTAGTAAAATAGAATTCGAACTGGATACCCCTCGTGACCATACAGACTCTGATCTTATATCTGCCCCAACAAAAGTTACCTAGGGAAAAAACCCCAGCGTCCTTCATCATTACCTGTGAATTGAGTTATTTGCTCACCAGTTTTGTATGCCTCAGGCATGGACTTTTTATTTTCAATAATGATAATTTGCTTAGATTTCCATTTAGATAAAGAATCAAAAAACTTTAAATTCACATCTGTTCCAGACAAATCATCTTCATTGTCATCTGGCTTTTCGTATGCAAGAAGCGGAGAGTCCAATAAAACAAACCCGAAATGAGGGAGCTGCGTATTATCCTCGAGAAACTTCATTAACCCCAAGGAAGCAGCTGCATGTGTAAGTGCTCTGAAGCCTTTACCATTACTGCTCCTATGTTTGCCATTTATAACAAAATCTTTCATTTCTTTGTCAAAATGAACATCGCTAGACATAGGGAAATCCCAGCTATTCAACAAGTATTTTACTGAGTTTGACAGATTATATAAGGCACTTGTTGGAAGCGAATTTTCCGCCTTTGAATCCGAAGGAGTGTACAATTTCTCAGTTTCATTTGTTAAATCATCTAGCTTGGTCTGAAGGGTATGCTTTTGTTCCCACAGTCTCAAACCATTATTAACCTCAATTTTCTTTTCGACCAGCTCATTGTAATTAAATTTCCTAGCTCTCATTTCTTGGCTAATATAAACAAAGCTGGCATCTATACTATCCAACTCCTCGATATTACGCGTTCGCTTCTCCCTAAGGGCAATATGCTCAGCCCTCAACCCCTCAATGGTAGGTGTGAGTCCTGATTTTAAAGATAACAATTTACTTTGTTCCGATGCAGCGGCTTTAATTATAGGTTCAACGTCCTCATCACACCCCTCATGTAAATGGGTATCGACTTGAGTACTGCCACAGAGCGGACATTTACTTTTCGGTAGAGCTGCAAAAAGAGTCCCCACTTCACTTATATTTTCGAGCCGAGCAATGTCACTACTGTACTTATTTTCTAGAAGTTCGAAGCGTTTTAACATTACCGAGACTTCGTTTAAGCGCTCATCATTTTTGTAGTTTTGATCCTGTATAGAATATTTAGATTCCTTGAGAGTTTCAAATTGCTTCTGCAAATTTTCAATTTCATCACTTGAAAACTCGATTGTATTATTTAATTTTTTGCTTTGTTCTACTAATTCGCTATATGTCGGCAGAGACGAAAACTTTGCTTCGATTTCGCTCGTAGTCTCTTTAATTAGTTCACTCAATATTTCAACTTTTGCACTTTTAGATAATACTTTTTTTTCTGTTTCTTCTGGAAGCAAAGAGCTATCATCCACACCTGTTAAAAAGAACTTTAATCTAGATGCTTCCTCAGTGATCTTAGTAAAGCCATTGTGAAAGTATGGTGATCCCTTTTTCTGAATTTCAGTTTCATCAACCAGTGCTAAAGCAATTGAATTCCTCAAAGTAAGACTAACGACGTGATTTTTTGCGTTTTTCCTTAATTTTTTAGCTCCTATTTTTAATTCACTAAATAGAAACTCACTAATTGTTCGGTACTTTTTTGTTGCCTTTTTAAGTCGAAGTATTTCTGGGCTAATGTCATTAGGCTTTTCATCATGAAGGCCTGAGTAACACTCAATAACATCCCCCAGAAGACTCCTCACAAGAGTGAAATCTCTCCCATCAGATATATTCAATCCTAATAAGACCCTATCATAGCCTTCATGCTCCGCTTTCTCATCTAATGAGCGTTCGCGTCCAAACATAAAATCAATTGCGTCCACTATTGATGACTTTCCGGTGTTGGATGGACCATAAATTATATTTAGTCCCGCTCCGAAGCTAACTTTTGCTTTATCTTTGTGGGGACCAGAAAATGCTAAAAACCTTAATTCCACTTTAAAACTCCCTTTTATTTAAAGGCCACTCAACAAACTGAAACTGTTTTGACCAATTCTCGAGTGAAAAATTAAAAGCATCCTCTAGGGCTTGGTCGCGCCCATATTTTTCTACTACCCACCTCGCACGATAGGTCAACTCCCTAATATATTCATTTGTTAGTGACTCAATAAAAACACAAGCAAGCTCTGTAGCTTCATAAAAAAAACCATCATCCAAGCTCAGTTTTGAAACTAGATTTTTATATTCCATCAATAGTAAACCCTTCTCCACTAAGCTCCTCCGAATGACAAGCTCTCCCGCTTGGTTTGGAGTATCTGGGTGCAAACTAACAGGCCCCCCTTTAAGCCCACCGGAATGAACAACCAAATAATCGAAGGCGGTTAATTGCTGAAGATCAAATCTAGTTGAGGGTTCAACTGTTAGAATCGATAAAGAGCGTATCCCTGTTTCTAAAGGGCTATTGAATACAAAGTCAGGTGAAATATTATTCATTTTTTAACCCATTTCATTTTCTGGTCATTTACTAACTGATGGCAAATACCGTATCTGTCAGTTACTCTCACCACTTCAAATAATCCGTTCGATTCAATAGGTACAAGCTTCGATTCTCTAAGAGTTTCTTTGACTCGCTTATAACTATCGTCCCAATCATCCTGCGCTATATCTATCACACCATGATATATATCTTTTTGAAGTGCAGTAAATGTCCCTGGCAGTACAGTGTCCCTCGCAAAAGTTCTTAACGATTCAGCTGAATAAAAAGCCTCACGTTGCCGGTTAAAATGCCCAAGCAAAGCTTCCTCTACGTTCACATCAAATTTTTCTGGAGGAATTTTTAGATAATCCGAGTACGCTTCAAAGAGCTGTGTAATATATTTAGATTCTGCTTCAGCGTACTTTTCAGGAGGTGAATCAACCTGAGGCCTATTTTTCATTCCTCCTCCAAACCGAGTAATGAAATAAGGAGTGGCTCTATGCTCTTCAATCACTTGATCTACAGGCTTATATTTAAAGATACTAAAATCGAAATTATTCACAAAAAATAAAAAGTCACCTTCCAAAGAGATTTCTTTCTTCGTGGTTATAGATGTAGCACAGGAACTATTCCAATCCTTAATTAGCTTTTCTTTGAGCAAAGAAGAGTCGAGAAGTAATTTTTTAAGTGATGGACCGCAATCTTTTGGGGAAAAAAAGTAATAATTTTCAGGGCAACTAATTTTTTTAGAATATATGTGCCATATTATCTTTCCTATTTCAGGGATCGCAGTACTCGGTGCTAAAGGTTCACCTTTGTAATACTTACACTGAAAGTTATCCCAAGGGCCTTCAAACCCTTTATCCGATTTAAAGCAAGCGACATCTATACCAAAGTCGTTCGCTCCACCCATTTTCGTTACAAGATGATATTTATCTTTTTGAAACAACCCCCACTCTGCCACAAACTCTTCCCAGTCATCCGCAGAAATAAGTAATAAATGCTGTCTAGGAGGGATCAATTTTCCGCTTCTTGCCTGAGCCGAAGAGGTGAAACCTCCAGAGTCTTCATAATCAGGAGGGCTCAACTCAAGTCCCTTTAAACTGGGGTGTGCCATTTAACTTTTCCTTTTGTTAACCTTTTTGTGAGATTCGATTTTTCTGTAATTGCTTTAAAAACTTTAAGAATTAAGTGAAACCCCGCTAAGAGTAATAACTATCGTTCGCGCACCTGTATTTTCTCGATGCTCACCAAGATAAACCCCCTGCCATACTCCCATATTTAAACGACCCTTTGTAACAGGTATATTCACACTACAGCCAAGAATACTGCTCTTCAAATGAGCAGGAAGATCATCACTCCCCTCATACGTATGCTTATAGTAAGGCTCGTTCTCAGGCACACTGCGCAAAAAATAGTTTTCGAAATCTTCTCTTACGGTTGGATCTGCATTTTCATTGATAGTTAAAGAAGCTGAAGTATGTTGCAAAAAGATATTACACATACCCACCTCAAATGAGGCAAGTTCTGGAAGTTGATCAATAATCTCACCTGTAATTAGATGGAACCCTCTACTTCTTGGCTTTAGTCTAACTTCTTTTTGAACCCACATATTGAATACCGTAATTGAATTATTCCAAAGGTTTGCCACTGCCATTAAGTTCTTCCAAAAGCTCTCTCTTCTGGATCTCAGTTAACGAATGAAAACTCAGTACTAACTTTGCCATGTCATCGGACTCACAAAAAAAGTAATTAAGTGGAACATCTAGGGCATCTGCCAGACGTTTTAATGTCGAGATATCGGGGAAGTGCCGTCCTTTTTCGTAATGGTTCATACGACCACTCGCTGAACTAGGCTCCATACCGATTTTAATTCCCAACTCTTTTTGAGATATTCCGGTTTTAGTTCGAGCTTCCTTAAGACGATCTGAGAATGGATTGGAAAAAGACAATAGCTAATCATAAAGAAAAATATACATACTTAGATTTTCTAAGTTTAATCTTAACATGTATACTTAGGAATCCTAAGTCCAATTTGTATCGACAATTAATTATGGGTAAAAATTATCCTCTAGACTTCAAAAAAAAACTCATTAGTCAGATTTCAAAACAAGGTAAGCCTATAGCAGAAGTAGCTAGGAGTAATAATATATCTACTAGTACTCTTCACAGATGGCTTAAAGATGAGGAGTTGCAAAGCGCTAAAAGGAAAGAAAAATTTATTCTAAATAGGTTAGAGACGGACATAGCAAGACTCTCGCAAGAGAGAAATGTTTTACTACAAGCTATGGTTATAATTGCTAAAGAGCAAAACAAAATTTAGCGCTCTGTGCCCTATCTTTACTACTAATCTAAAGCACTCTTCTCACTAGCGCCGTCTGACAAAGTAGAAACCTCTTCAGGTATAAACAAAAGCTCTTTCAGCATTTTATACATATGAAAAATTACATACCACATTAGCAGTGCTGACACCCCTATTAATACGTTGATATCTAGCTCTCCAAACTTAGTAAAATATTCAACGCCAAAAACCTGTTGAATATATGCTCCTTCTAGCAAAGAACATGCTGTAGAAGTGATTGCTACATAAGTTCCAACTGTAAGAAATACGTCAAGCGGCTTGAACCCGCTTTTAAATATTAAAGGAGAGTTTTCATCGCGTTCATTAACCTTTAAAGAATGTGAAAGTACCACTACAGCAACAGATATAACTAGAAATACCTCTAAAAATCCACCTTCTAAAATAAATCTAAGGTTATTTTTTAAAGCATCTTGAAAAAAATAAGCTAACGCAGCTAATACACCCACAAAGATTAATGCCATCAGGGAGTTGAAATCGACTCTTTTCATTTTCAACTCCTATTGAAAGCGGCTATTTGAGCCAATTCTTTTTTTTCTGATTCATTGCCAAACAGAGCACCTAAAGCACCACCGATCAATACCCCAGGCATACCACCTACTAAACCCATAGCTCCACCAATAACAGCGGACGCAGCCATCGCTTCCGAAGACTTTTCAGCAGTAACTTGGCTAACATGGTAACTATTCCCATCAATTACAAAAACTTGTCCTCCTAGCTTTGATGCAAGCTCCTGTCTAGAAACAGCGCTGGTATTTAAGTGTCTTTTTATGCCGTTATGATCCGTTACAAACAACCTCATATTAATCCCTATAAGCTTTTGTTAAGTTACTAGTGCTTTTGGTAAGTTTGATAAGTTTTGAGAGCAAATAGCCAAGCAATAAACCCTATCAATATAGGTATTGCATAGAACACCCAACTAAAATGTTCAAAAATCGCAGTTGCAACCACTGAGTCTTGAGTTCTCACTTCAGTGACCCAAATGAAAGAGCGGATTGAAACAAGGGTTAGGATAACGGTCACAACCGCTCCCACTTGCCAAATAAAGCCAGTGATATCGAATAGAGCATCAAATAGCTCTTCAATTGTAGATTTTCTCTTAGTCATATATTTAAGTCCTTTTATTGCGCATCATGCGCTCACTATTGGGATAGACAACGTCGCCTGGCAATAAAGTTTATTATTGGCAACTTTTTCCTCATACATTTTTTCGAAATTAGATGCAGTTCTAATATATATTGGGAGACCTTCTTCATCAAAGTCTCCTGTATTTTCAATACCATCAAAATAGTTTGGACTATATATGCCAAGTTCACCCTTCCACATTGCTTTAAGGTAATGCAACCACTCTGGTCCATCTAAATCCTTTGCATCTATTCGGGCTTTTGAATTTAAATAGGTTGAAATAGCCTTTTGCGGAACCCAGCATTTTAGATAATCAGAGAAAAGTATCTTATCTCCATAAGTCTTTTTTTTAACAAGCCAAGTGATGTTAGCTTCAAAAAAATTGGAATCCTTTAAATATAAATCTGACGCCCCACAACACGCTTTACCATCAGAATGAACTAATAGATCATTATCAGCAAAGCCAAATGTTAGCCCGTTTTGCCTTGCTTCCCGGGACATTTTAATCAGATAACTGGCTCTATAACTGAGAGGTAAGTTATACTCTCTACCAAATTTCTGAGCGCCACGCTCCTTATAAAATTTAATAGGGTTGCCCCCTAGAACATTCTTTAGCTCTCGTGAGAATTTTACATTCGCGTCAAGGGGAACTTTAAGATACTCAGCAGAAATATGCTTCACACCCGAATTTACCGCTACATCTAAAAGTTGATCAAAACAATACTCGAATCCAGGTATGATCGGTTGAAAACGGAATGATACAGGTATACCTCTTTCTGCTAGAGCCTTCGCAGCAGCTGATATTTTATCAACTGAAGGGCACCCTCTATCGACAAGTTTTCTATTTTTATCGTCTATTACCGTAATAGAAAAACGAACGTAACAATTTGAGTTAGAAATTAACTCTAAATACTTTGGTTCCGCAACTAAGTCACTTTTAGTACTAATAATGTAAGGATAGTTATATTCTTTTAGGATTTTTAAGTACCTCAGGGTGACCGATAATTTACTCTCCATTCGCATAAATGGATCAGACATTCCTCCCAACTGAAAGGGTACTTTCTTAGAAATTAATTCATCTAGCGCCGATGATACTTTGCCATCTTTCACTCTCTTCAAGCGTTTAGCTAAACTCTCAGGGGCGCTAATTTTTAATTCTTGAGAACGACCGTACCCCTGGCGGGTAGATGCATAACAGTATCCACAACCATATTGGCATTTATTAAAAGGATCTAGCCGCAAGGGAGTAGCACAAAACCCTACTTGGCTAGTCAGGCCTGCATAATATTTATAGCTTTCCATAGCAGCTCACTTAACATATAAAGCTATTTACCCAACTGCAAATAAAAACAGCACCATGATAGATGTGCTGTAAGAGCACAAATAAGAACAAAATTAGTGAAATTATTAGGAGTATTTGAATTACCTTTCTTACCCCACCTCTACTAGCAGAGTATCGACCAAAAAATTCATAAAAAATACTTTTTTCAGTATCTTCAGCATGGTCACGAATCGGCATACCGAAATCATAGGTTTCTCCATCGTACTTTATTTTCATAATAGTTTGATTTTCGCAAACGCTTGGAGTAGAAAACTCCTGATTACCAGCTAATTTTTCTTTTGATATAGTTAAATAGTTCTTAGTTTTAAGTCTTTTGAGCAGCTTGTTTCGTTGCTCCTGGTCTATAAACTTAAATAGAGTATGGGCTTCCCAAACTAACCACCTAGGGTCATGCTGATAGGATGTATAATCAGCATACTTATTATATTTGTGAATAAAATCTGGGCAAAAGGTTTTATATAACCCCAGCGCGCCTACAAATGAAAGTGAAGAGAGCCAAAGTACTTGCCAATAAAATGGAAGTGTAAGTGAGATATCATGAGTAGTTCCTGCAATATTAACAGGCAATGGATCCGGTAGTTGAGTAACAATACCAGCCACTACAGGAACCAAAGAAAACCACATAACTAAATATTTAAGAATAGTAATCTGAAAAAAACTTTTAAAGACTTCCCATCTTTTGATTTCCATAACCTACCTCATTTTTTATCTTTATAGACACTATAAAACATAATACCTATAGTCCATATAATAATTAGAGCATGCACTTAATAGAAATGTACATAGTATATTTAAAGCAAAGGGTTACACCTTCCCACTGTTAATAATTATTGAGCACTGCAATTACAACCAAACAAAGTAATCGTAATCTCTAATACCCACCAAACTAAACTAAATGTAGCGCTCATTATTAAGCAATTTGTTATGTGTTCTTTTTCGGTTTCTGCCGTTTGGAATTATGCCAATTGAATTTTGTATTTACTGGAAAATCAGCGTGATGGTATGAATAAAACCTAGGAGAAATTGGAGGCAAACTGAGCTCTAAACCAAACTTCTCTGGTGTTAACACCCTAGTTTTTAAGGACTTAACCACTGGGTTATTCTTCTGAGCTTCTATATTTTTTATTAGCTTGAAGTCCATTGTTAAGAAACAGTAACAGCTATTCCTTTCAGCAGTAAGAATATGCCAAATATCCTGCGAATTTTTTCTACCTAGAACACGAACAAGCTCATGATAAAGAGGATCAGATTTTGATGCTAACCTATCTATCCTTTGATCTTCGAAGCTTCTCGAGCCCGATCCGATAACAAATGTATAATCACGATCATGGAAAATCCGCATATTGACTCCTCTAAATAGCGAGCCATCAAACGCACCATAACCTCTAAATCTTCCCATAGGTTGCGTCCACTGCTCGTCATTGAGTTCATCGGAAAGGCACAACTCAAGCATTCCTCGTTTCGCCAAGTCGATAATACTTGGCAAGTATTCTATTGAAGCGTAGTCCCGCTCTTCACAACCCTTTTCATGCACTGGAATTCGAGAAAGGTAGCCAGTTTCCACTTCGGTCTCACCCCACTTCTTTTTTCCAGTAGGAATCCATGCTGTTTCATGTGTCACACCATGAAATAAGACAGTATTATCTACTAAAATTGAAGTGACACCTCGTCGGCGTAGCTTTTTTTCTATACATCGATTTCTTAATTCGATGTACTTATCCACTAATTTTGGCAGCAACTGATACTTTATCTTTAGATTCAATTAAACTTCCTTCCGAGTTACACAGACACATTATAATTTAATATCAAGCGACTGGGTCATTTTCTAACTATGGGAAAAACTCAACGGTTATGGATGTATACACAGTGATTTTGGTGGAAGAATAAATGTCCTTTCCACTTATACGACTGTCAGCTTTTATTAAGTCCTATTAATCAGACCTTACAGATCTAGTTAAGATTAATTCAGACTAAGACTCAGTGTTTTAAACTTGTTCTAAAATTCGCTCCAACAAGCTGATATCGGCGTTTACTTCAGCTAATTTATCACGGTGAGCTTGAACCACTTTGACTGGAGCTTTACCAATGAAATTCGGATTACTCAACTGATTCGTCAGTTTTTGTTTTACACTTTCCCTCTGAGCTTTTTCATAGTTCAATTTTTCAACCGTGAAAGTTGGATTCAATTGTGCTTCGAATACCCACAGTTTCTCGTAAATGTTTTGAACTTCTAAACTAGTAGTGGCATGCGAAAAGTTATAGTTATATTCGTCAAAAGCATGATGCTCTTGGTTTTGTCCACTCCAGTTAAGTAAATCATTTTTCAAAAAGTCAAATGTTGCTGTACTGTCACCCAGTGATTCACCTACTTCTTTATAGGTTGCCTCTAAACTGATTTCCAACCAGTTATCTTTCTTCAACTGTCTGCTAGTAAACTGAGATGTGATCTGAATAGAGTTGTTTACACAATATTCATTGACCATTGTTTCAAACCAAATTCTTGAATAAACTAGAGCTTGTCTAACGTCATATACGTCTAGTGCCTCTTTTATTTTATGAGAATAACTGACACCATAATTCTGTATCACTATGCCTTTATTCGTGGACTTTAATACATTACTAGAGAATGTGTCTGCATCTGTTGCTTTTTTATTTTTGTTTGATAATTTCTCCCAAAACATCCTGTCGTGTGTTGTAATAATTCTTTGTATATTTCTCAAATAGCTATCTTCACTGAACATATCAATAATGTTTGACCTATGCTCTGTATCAATTGCATTCACTACATCGTCAAATATTATGATTGGATGTCTATTTTTCTTGGCAACTGCAAGCAGTAAGGCAAGACCCAATGCTCTGAGGTGCCCTTCACTGAGCACACAAAATGCATCACCTTCTTCATCTTGCATTTTGAGAATAATCCGATAGGTACCGTTGGTTTGTTTAAATTTAATCTCTGATACAACATCACTTGGCGCATCATGCTTGTTTATCTGGTTGTAATACTGCAAGGTAGATTGTTCAATACCACTAATGTTCTCTAACTCTACTTCCTGTTTATATAAAGTGAGCTCTTCATAAAGCTTCTTGTAGCTCTCTTCAAGTGCCTTCGCAAAGTTATTAAATTCATTATCATTTTTTCTCTGGATATTGCTTCTATTAATGTCAGCCAATATTCGAATAACATCATCATTTAACTCCGATAACTTTCTTTTTCTCGCATTAATGTCAGTTTCTAGTGCCACGCACGCACGAATCTTTTCTTCAATTTCATCAATCTTTGAGTTCAACGAAGTTAAGCGGCTAGATTGTTTAGCTACTCTCTCATTCTTTGCTTTTAGAAAGTCATTTAACTGCTCTAGTTCTTTCTCATAAGGAACTAGTGCGCTAAGGCAAGTTGAATACTCTAATACATCAGTTTTATCAGAGTTCAAAATCGCGTTGAGAACAGAGACGATCTCTTGGCTGAGCGAGTCTCGATGCTCGTTCAGATATTTGTTAATATAGCTTGAAGAGATATCTACTCGAAACTTAATTCGTTCTTCAATTTTTTCACAAGCAATAGTTAACTTATTTAAATGCTCAAGCTTCGGTAGTTCATCTTTGACAACATCACGCGGATGTTTGCAAACATCACTTATTGGAGTTTCACACGCTGGACATTGTTCGAGTGTTGAAATGTCATCGAAATTTTGGATAGCCTTGTATAGCTTTCGGTAATTCAGCTTACTTGAATCTGCTCTAAGCGTAGCTTTTTTCTCTTCAAGTTTATCATTCAAACGTTTAAGTGCATTTAAATACTTAGTTAAACCATAAATATCTAATTCATCACTTGCAACTTCAAATCGTTGTGTAGAAGCCACCAAATGTGCTTTCAACTTTGTGTAATAACTTTTTCTCGCCTCGATGTTTACGTCATCAAATGTTTTTAATTCAAATAATTCAGCTAGTTCAGATTTCTTCTTTTCAATGTTATCTATTTCATCACGTCGTATACATTTTTTATCTCTCAGTTTTTGAACTGCTTCTCTATAGCTCACATCCCCCGACTTTTTGATAAAGTCATTTGCTTTAAACGATGCTGGCTTAACCATGGCATTGATAATTTCGTCAATTTCTTCTAATTCAAAGAGAGTGGCGAGAACATCGGACTGTTTTACATTAGTATCTTTTGAACCGAGTAAAGAAAACTCATGAAGCCTATTCCTATCGATAAAACAGCTATTCCAATATGGAGAGACAGGAGCCTCTGCACCACAGGCTAGAATGCACTTTATTTTATGAACTCCTCCATTTTTTATATAATTCTTAATAGGAGTATTCCGACGGTTAGCCTCTTTAACGTCATTTGTAAGGCTGTATTCAATAGCCTCACATAGTGAGGTTTTACCTCCACCATTTGGCGCAAAAAACACATTAACTCCCTTGGTAAACGGAATAAATGTGCCTTCGTCATTTTCATTAAGTGAAGAAAAGCCTCTAAAGTTTTTCACTTGAATGGACTTAAGTGCACTGAGGACCATAGACGAGCTATCACGCGTTATTTCTGCATTTGGGTCAACTAGGCTCCTGAAGTGATTTGCATACTTTACTACTCGTCGCTTCAACCTCCCCAGCTCTCCTAACTCCGCGAATACAGATTTAGTCAACCTCTTGTCTTTTCGGCTCTTAACTAAATATAAGAGAAATAGATAAGAAGGATCATCACTAGATACTTGTTTTCTTAGAAAATTATTTAAGTGGTAACTCATTTTAGTGGCACAGTGCAACTTGTTGATAACTGATGCTACCACTAAAAATAGCTAATTGTTACTTCGAGTGTTATATCGGAGATGTTGTATCGAATGGATGGCTTTTATCAACATACTCTGGAGGTTTTGAGATATTCAAAATAATTCATTTTTTGATAGCCCAGAAATGTTACTTTTATCGCTGAACGAGATAGGATTAGCATAAACTTTATTATTTAATGACTTAGCCAATATTGGTGACGCAAACATTTAATATTTTCTCTAAGTTAGTAAAATTAGATTCAATTATCAACATCATCAAATATTGAACGTTCATTATGAGTTGAAATTGAAAGGTGCTCTCTTTCAAATACATCATTCGGATCATAAGCCCACTTTGTGGCCATCTCTTTTATTTCATCTTTTATCCAACTCTTTGCAACAGCTAACTGCGTACAAATCTCATCATCGCCTGAAAAAATTTCTTCATAATCGTTAATTGCGTAATCCAAATCAGAAAAATATTCCTCAGGATCTGATTCTTCATCATAATCAGAAGATAAATCATCGATAATACACTCTATATTATTTATAACTTTTTCTTTTATATTTATTTGAATAGATGATAATTCAGATTCAGATAGTAAGATTTTGACATCATCTTTTGCAAATTGTGTGTCATATTCTTCAATTGCAAGTTTATGCAATGACTGTGCTACTACAATTCTTCTTTCTTCAGGAAGTAAGCCTACATTAAAGAGTTTAGAAATTACTTCCAAATTTGGATCTAACCACACTGAATGATCAATCTTTAGACTTTCTAGGAAATCTGGGTTCTCCTTTAAATAAACAGATAGGAACCTATGATTGCACCTTTTCGCTAAAAAGTGCCTAACAGCTCTTTTGTTATACCAAATATCAATTTCGAAGGATTTCATGCGATTTATGACAAAGAAATAGTGAGATTCAGGAACAATTACTTTTACGCCATCCATTTCAATATCTATGCATGCAACTTCTTGAAATAACATTTCTAAAGGTGCACCACCTAAGTAGATTTCTAGTAATTCTACATCGTCAGCTACATATTGAGCAAAAGCATCTCTAATAGTTGGGTGTTTATATCTCCAGACATACTGCCCTTCTTCAAAGCTTAGGGAAGTTAAACTGCCTTCTAAAAACTTGAGAGAGGTAATTACCCCATCAAGTGTTCCCCCAAGTAGTTTTAATGCATTCAATTCACTTTCAGCTAATTCAATAGGACTTGCCAATGCTCCAGCCCTCATAAAAATGGCCGCAAGAGCTGAGATATTTTGTTTATCTAGAGTTGATAAAACATCTATAAGAAACTCAACAGGACTTTCAACAAAGTTAACCAATGTTGATTTACTAACTCTAAGATCTTTCGTGAAAAACTTATCTCCAAGCCTTCTTGCTATCTCTGGAGTGAATTTCTCATTGTTGGCAATATCTTTCAAAAAGGGCTTAACTTCTTTTTTAAAACTCTGAGGTTGATTTCCTAACTTAATGTGGTTGTATAATATCTGCTCTCTTTCATGTTGAGATATATCTTGAACATTAATAACGACCTGAGAAGCTTTCATTACAGGCAAAGAGCTTTCTTTCAAAGCACCTTTTGCACTTTGATATATGTAATCTCGTGATGTAAATATAACTTTAGCGCCGTTTTTAATAGCAGTACTTATATGTGGAAAAGTTCTTGTCCATGCAAATGTAGCGCTCCAATCAACTTGTGTAGCACCAAAAGCATCATCTATCCAAAATAACCTTTTCGGCTCATTTGGGTTCCAATGACGTAAAAATTCATCACTTGAACATAATTTAAAAGTATTACACCCCCATTCATCTAGCGCGCCTAATGCCAAAGATGCAGCAATGGTTGATTTTCCACATGCTGGTTCACCTAACAACAATACAAAGCTATGCTCAACTAGAGCCTTAGCGCTTCTATTAAAGGCATCGGTTAATACAAACTTTGAAATATCATCACCTAGCGAATTCAAAATTGCATTTGCTTGCTCTCCTGCTCGCTCATCAAGAATTTGGCTTAAATCGCCTAATCCATAAACTCTTGGCACAAGCATCCTTAGTCGTGGTGACTCAACTATAAGCTGAGAGATTCGTTCCTTTCCATATGCAGCGAAATACTCTATTCCATCGATACCTTCAAAAACTGCACGTAGAGACTCATCTTGATATCCCGTTAACTGAGCATTTGTGAATAACACATAATACTTAGCAAGACCTTTTGCAGCCAACCTTTTTGCTTTTTCTATATCATCTTTTAAATCAGAAGCTTTTATTCCTGCTTTGTAATCAGAGGTGAACTTACATTGGGCAGTAAATGAACCTGATTTAGATTTGTTCGGTTTATCTATCCAGACACCATGATATGCACCATCTCTACCACCATCATGTGAATCGAAAAAAGACTGTACATCGTGCCCAAAAATATCCGTCATTATGGTAACCGAAAGATCTTGGAATGCTTTCCAGCCTAATGTATGGAGTTGAAAATCAACGATGTTGTTGGATTGTGCTGTCATAGATATCTAACTTTATTAATTATTATTACTGCTACTCTATTAAAAATGAGTGTAACAGATAAAATCAGGTGTCTTTCTTTTTTGCTAATTAAAATTCCAAGATCCTTATAAAAAAATTCTAATTCATGCAATGGCAATGGACACTTTAAAAGTTCGGATAGCTAATTATTAGTTGCATTAAGTTAACCTAAACAATAAGCTGTATGTTTATACAGTCAACTTGGTGAAGAATGTCAACATTTCTAATACCATATGCATTGTTTTTGTATGGTGCAGCTTATAACTTACAGCAAATTTTAGATGGACTAGGGCTAAACAGTAGTAATTTCATTACTATAAATGAAGCTGGTTTTAGAAACGGGAGTTATTGGTCTCCTTCAGAGGCGGCTCTAGTTCCTCTTAGTGCACTTATTTTGATATCACTCGTACTTTGCTTTTTACTTCCAATATGTGGATACGTAATTGCTAGAACAAAAGGAGTAGTTGCAGTGTTACTTCTTATGTTTAGTCCAGGATTCTTATCAATCCTTGGATTCATTCCAAATATAAACTATTTACCAGACTCTTACGGAATTAGCGAAGCTGGAAGGCTGGGCAGTACTATAGGGTACATTCCATTGTTAGGTATGGGGGTTTTAGTTGGATGGAGCTTAGCACTAATAATTGTAGATTTAATAGGGTTGCAAGAACGATTTAGACAAGCGTTTGATCATCTATGGTATCTATTTGCACTGCTAACAGCCGTTTTCTTTGTTTATGAGTTGAATGTTTCGGGTTCAAAGTCTGATTACTCAGAAAAAGATCTGTTATCTAAAAGAGCCCATTCGTATTTGCTTGAACAAGTAAAAGATTACGATACCTTATGTCGTAAAAATAAGATGGATTTAGTATCTTGCGATTGGGCTTCTTACATTCAACCTATCATAAATGAAAACATGGCTTATCATCATAAGGTGTATATTTCCTTGGGGGCGGATACTGTAAAAGACTACTATTCCCCCAAATGGTCTGCGATCGATACTCATGTGACTGACCAGATTAGAAGTGAACTAATGGCTTATAATGATGTAATGTGCCCTGTGACTTATATTTCAAAAAATTCTCAACAATATGTGAAAGAGTCTCACATTTGCCAAACAACTCCCGCAATTTATTGTAATGCAAGATCTGAGTTAAATGGAAAAAATGTAGATGTTATAACTAGACCACTTGCCATTGCTAATGAATGTATTGTACCTATGCTACTAATGAACAAGAAGCAAATGCAAAAACGATCTGAGCAACTAAAGACAGTAAAAGTTGATTATAGCTATAGATGGCTGTTTTTTATATTGTTTTCAGTAGTTGTAGGTCTTAAAATTGCAAATTCAACAACAAAGCTATTTGGCTTTGATAAACGTGAAAGTTACGACAAGCGCAGATCTATTACAGCTTTTCTAGCCCCATTTAAACTCATTTGGCTTATTTTTGCTTTGCTAGCAAGATTACTCAATAAATGTAAAATTGTAGCAAGTAACGTACTTAAGGGAGCTCTAATACATAAAAAAAATCACGATAAAGCGCAACCCCCTATTGAGTGATACCCTCTGCTTTCACCTTGCGATATTTAACATTAAAAACTTTATAGTCCATTTAATATCGTTTAAATGGACTATATAAGAAACCATAGTTCTCAAATGATATAAGGATTTAAAGAGTCCATTTTTCTTTAACTACAGAGTACCGATGATATGCCAGCCCATATAAAAACCAGTACGTTAGGGTGTGAATTAAGTATTCCTATAAGCAATGGGCGCTTAGCGCTAGGTACATGGCAAGGTATTTACTTAGGCGAGCATCGCGACGCTGGCGGTGCAAGACGTATTATAGCGACCTTGCAAGGCGAAACCTTTTAACCTTGTATTAACCTCCCCTCCCTAGCTTTTACCCTCGTGACTTCGCATTATTTAAAACCCTTTATATCGCGCGGCGGCATGCGGCCACTCGTGCGTATAATATTTATAAATAATTTTTGTAGGTATAAATCAGATCAAAATATTGTTTTAGAGGTGTTTATTTTTGTGGAATATATAGAGATTGGAGCGGCACACGAGGCT
>NZ_PNDP01000167.1:0-355 GCF_005886415.1 Pseudoalteromonas sp. S327
GCATTGCTAGTTTTGACTGACCAAACACTAGGGTTACAATTAAATTTGGTGCAGGGGCATTTAAAATTGCACTAAATTGCGCTTTGCGGTTTGCGTTAACCAGCGTCACCACTATATTACGGTCTGGGTTTTGCGGTTGTAACTGTGCAGCTGTTTTTAGATAGGTTTCGCTGAGGAAGCCTACTTCGGCGCCACGGCTACCTGGCAGAAAAGCCACCACGTTGTCGTCGGTATTTAGCCCAAGTTGTTGGCGGGCGTGGCTATCGTCGTGCTCAAGCGCGAGCTCGACAGCTAAGGTGTGCGCTACAAAAGTCGACTCGACTTGGTGGTTTTCGGTAATTTCTGTTTCACTCGG
>NZ_PNDP01000168.1:0-321 GCF_005886415.1 Pseudoalteromonas sp. S327
TTCACGTCTCAATTTAAGAAAGTCAAAGCTCTTATTTGTCGGTTCTAAATAACTTCAGCCGGGTAAACCAATAAATAATGCATTTTGAGAATTAAAAAACCCAACAAGCTATAGAGTATACTATTACAAAATTAAGTTTGAAGTAGCGCCCTTGCGGTACTGGATCTATATGGTTCATCACACTGTGAGGTGTAGGGTAAGTAACTAGGTTTATTGAAAAGGAATTACTGCTAAATAAAGATTTGTTTATTACAGATGCAATCATGCTGCATCAATGTGAATTTACATGCAGCATAGTAGCATTTCCTAAATAGCTGATTC
>NZ_PNDP01000169.1:0-241 GCF_005886415.1 Pseudoalteromonas sp. S327
GTAAGCTTAACTTATTGTAAACTTTGGCATCAAAAAACGGCTCTCGTAAATACTCTAAACGGCTATCTATTGCCAGTTGCTTATGATTGAGCTTGAGATTGCTCGATTTATTAATTTCGGGCCAAATAGAGCGACTTAAGGAATCTTGGCAACGGAAATGATAATATCCATCTATGTCAAACCGTACTTGGTGGTAGTCTTGTACATACTTAGCTTTGAGTTTTAGGCTATGGTTTACGGT
>NZ_PNDP01000170.1:0-268 GCF_005886415.1 Pseudoalteromonas sp. S327
ATACTTTACTATTACTGAGAAGTTTCGTTTTTTTGAACTTGAAGGTATACGCGGAGCATAACCTAAAAACGCCAACAAATGTGATATCTATATATTCCTTGATACTGAGTGATGTGAGCTAGAGAAACAGGTTGATGAGGATAAGTTGTGACTGTGGTGCACTACATTAATTAACTTATTTGAACAAGAACTTGTGACAATTCTCCCTGAGATTAGTGAATACGAGTATCAACTTGCACCTCGTTATTTGGACTCAGAAATTTCTGAA
>NZ_PNDP01000171.1:0-364 GCF_005886415.1 Pseudoalteromonas sp. S327
GTTTATAGATCGCCGTAAGACGGACTTAAGCCATTCGGAATATGTGGAATTTTTTATTGGGGTTGAAACTATAGGCCGCGATGTGTTTTTTGACAATATAAACACGCATGAGCAACTGCAGCAAAGGCTGGATGAGCTAATATATAAAGCGACTAAACATCACATTGCCATAGCGAATGCCCACACCTACGCAGAAACCAGCGCCTTTTTACGCCAAGCGCTACATGAGCTCACTCAGCAAGGCTTTGAACTGGTACCAATCTCACAGCTGGTAGAACGAAAGTTTGTACAAAAAGCCCAACAACAAGCCAATACATTAAACTGCTGGAGTACGCTCGCACCTGACACCAACACAGAATTATAC
>NZ_PNDP01000172.1:0-270 GCF_005886415.1 Pseudoalteromonas sp. S327
CGAGCTACTAAAAAACGTAACGCAACCGATTGCACACGCACAGCAGAAAGCCCGAGAGCTACTTTATCCCATAATAATGGAGATACCATAAAGCCAACTACACGGTCTAAGAAGCGGCGTGTTTGTTGTGCATATACCTTGTCGGTATTTAGTTCACCAGGTGTTTCAAACGCTTGTTGAATCGCAGTTTTTGTAATTTCGTAACATTCAACGCTTTTATATTTTTCAGGCTAACAACCAATAATTTCTTGAAGGAGCGAAGCAATAGCT
>NZ_PNDP01000173.1:0-360 GCF_005886415.1 Pseudoalteromonas sp. S327
CTGGCTGCGTGAGCCAGTGTTTCGTTTACTGCTAAATGGCCAGCAGGTTGGTTATAACAAATATTAGAAGTAAATTTATGTCGGTCTTTTACCAGTAAAAAATGCTCTCCTTTTTTTACTACAGCAGCCAGCGTTACATGGGGTTTATGCATTTACCTCACCTTTTATAACACTGTACTGTGCGCTGTTTATGCCATCTAGCGAAGTAGTGCCAATACTGTAGCGAATTAGCCTGAATGTAGGGTGCCAAACAGGGGCGGTCATACGGCGATCTAGCATATTACGTCCTTCTATAATTGTACTACTTAACCACGTTGTAGGAATCACCATTCGCTGACTTACCGTCGGCACTCCAGGCCA
>NZ_PNDP01000174.1:0-359 GCF_005886415.1 Pseudoalteromonas sp. S327
GCTTGCCATTGAACGCTAGGCACATTTAACGCTGCCAGCAACGCTGCCCACGCACTTATTGATGAAATTGCCCATTTGTATAAACCAGCCGGTTCGCAAATTGCATCGGGTGCTTATGGAACAGTGCAAGACATTCAAGAAATAATGGTAGAGCAAGACTTAGATGAACTCCTCACCCTAGAAAAGCTAAATAAATTTAAACAGCACTCAATAACGTTAAGCACTATCGCTGCACTAGACTAAGCTGGTCTAAGCGAAGAGCGTAGAATACTTTTTGTATCTGGCCTACGATTCTTAATTGACATAGATGAAGAGCTTGAAATTGAAAAAATGGTATTAGATGGCGGTGGACAACGCGA
>NZ_PNDP01000018.1:0-46093 GCF_005886415.1 Pseudoalteromonas sp. S327
ATTAATAGATCATAAGCAGAACATACTTAGACCAAAAGGTGATCAGAGTTTTCACACAGTCTGTGCCAATTGCAGACAGTGGTAACGCCCAAATTTAGCGCGGAAAGCAGCGCAGCGGCTTGACGTCGCAGCCCAGACTTTTTGCTGGTGATAAAATTTGTTTGTTATACGCCATCAATAAAGCCTAGTAATGCACTAATAGAGCTAAAAAACAGAGGCTTGTTATCATGTGGTACGTTATGGCCCGTTTTATTAGTAACCATATGGATAGAATTTGCATTATTGATGATCATTGACTGGTGCAAATCCCGCCAGATCTTTTTACCCTGCACACTATGCCCAATCCACCAGTCACTTTCATTTAATTTTGATGAAGTGACTATAACTACAGGAATTTTATTGGCAATATCGTCATCAGCAATCATTTTCTGATGATAAATTTCCTGTAGGAGATCCCATTCAGGCTGGTTATTCATCATTCCGTTTAATTTAGTAGTATCGCGTTTCGCCCACGTTGCGTCGTATTTATTTAATTCACTATCAAACAACTCATGACTTGGATCGATCAACAGTAACCCTTTTACCCGCTCGGGATAAGCAGCAGCAAATGCTCTGACATGCAAGCCACCAAAGGAGTGACCAATTAAAATTAGATTTTCTTTTGCGTTAATAGTCGAAAGCAGTTTTTCGAGTCGTTGATTTGAACTAGCTAAACTAACGTCTTTGACAACCTGAGATTTTCCATTCCCAGCACGAGAATATATAACTGCTCTGATATTTAATTTTGAAAGGTCTGTTAATAACGGGTGCCAGTAAGCTAAGCCCATTCCGATACCTGATTCAATCACCAAAGTTTTGCTTCCAGCACCGATATCGATGTATTCCATTTGAATGCCATCAATAACTAAGAATCTTGGTTCCTGAGTTCCCGCAATGACTGGACTGGCATATAAGACAAATAAAAAAAATGTTAATCGAAAAATCAAGCGCAACTCCTGTGCGTATAACGAGGCTGGAGGATAAGTTTAACAGCCAAAATGGGTAAAAACGAGCTCCTGTAATCGTTCCTCAGCACTTTTTCGGCATTAGGAAATACATTTGAAACCCATAAACGGGCTTATTTTCTTTAAAAGGAGTAATTCTAACGCCCCACACCCAAATTATGCGCTGCCGAAGGTGATCTGCATTTATTTGTAAGGAATTTATAGCGACTCTACACTTTCTCTCCATTTTTTGAAGGAAAACCTATCATTATATTCAATTCGTTTAGCTACTGCTCTAGGGCTTCGGCCTAAATACTGAGAAATCTCACTTGCTGTCATCTCAAATTCAACAACCATCACTCTTAGTTTTTCCAAGTCGATAGTACTCCAAGGTTTACCGTTATTTCTATATTTTAGAGCAGCTTTCTCTCTGACTTCTACTCTTTGCTTCCTAGAAATTTCCCTGACAGTAAGAACATCTTGGAGTTGAATCTTAGCTAAAGAAAAAGCGGTTGGCGGAGTTGTAGACTTATTAATATTTTTGATTACAATTTTAGAAGCATCATCAAGATCAGGCAAACAATCAAAATCAATATTTATTTTTCTGACTTTGGTATTTTCAATCTTACCCAAAATACTAATATCATTTAAATTAAAAAAACCTCTCAAGTCGAAAGTTTTTATTATTCTACTCTGAATTAAACTTTCTATTATAGTTGCTTTTTCGTATGTGTAGTTTGAAAGAGGAAGTGCCCAGACACATAAGTTTGGAAGGTATTTATTATGTAATATTTGTTCCCATTCATTCGAAAACTTTTGATTTGATGACAGTAAATTTTTTGGTTCAATTGATGTGATAGTTGTTGATGCCCAAATTTTTTTAATATTTGCTAAATTTTTGTATTCTTTAATATGGTTATGAACAAGATATGAAGACATCAAGCTATACACATCTTCTGACTCATCTACGTTGTAGATCGTTCTGTTACCTCGAAGATAACCTTCGTAGTGTTCACTCATTCTTATACCAACATTTACACTAACACCAACATAAACTATTCGGTTTAATGCACCTTTATGGACTATCAAATAAATTCCACTACAACCAGAGCTTTTCGCTTCTTTAAGTGAACCAAGACATTTCCATTTCATAACATGTTGATTCCTCGATTGATGCCTAACACTTTAGTATTTATGCAGCACGCAGTTTGTGTTGCATAATCACTTGAACAACTTTATAAGAGAACATTTTTCTTATTTTAACGCGAAAACGTCCATATTGTATGGACTTATATTCTTAGCGAATAGTGTAAGCCACTGCCAACTATAAATATTATGCTTACTGTAGCTTATTTAAACATTTATAAAAGAGGAAAGTATTCACTTATTTTTACTAAGTTAATGACGACTCACCTGACTGACCGATTATCGCTCTTTGACGAAGTTCGGCTCTGTGCCAGCGGACCTTCAATCGTAGCTCGTTTTTGCCCCAAGACGAGTTAACGTAAATACTCTATAGGTCGACTTTGAGCGAAGCAGTCAATCAAAAGTTTTGATGTCTGAAGTAAAGATTTGATCCTCGTTGGCTTTTTCAAAACGAATGGGCACGAGCTTTTGTAATAGTGGCAACACAAGCAAAGGCTCAGAGCGATTATCAACACAAACAACGGCATTTGCACTACTCAGTGCTCTCACCAATGCGTTAACAGGGGTTATATCGTCCAAAGACTCAATAAAACAATTGTCTTTCTCAAACTCACTTATATCGTCGAAATACGCATCAGGCGAAAAACAATATAACTCAAGCGGCTTAACTACCGCGTTATTGTTGTTTGATAGTTTTTTCCCTAACACGATGAGTAGATGAGCTTTTTTATCCAATCCGAGCTTAAGCAAAAGCGTATTTATTAAATCCATGTACTTCACTGAATACCTAAATAAAATAGCGTCATATTTTTATCGTGCATTATTAGGTACATTAAAACAATAGCTATTTTGATGAATTACCAGCGATTGCGCTATGCACTATGCACTATGAGTAAGTAATTTAATCCATTCATCTGCGTTTGACACAATGAATTGATATTTATTGCCATCTTTTAATACGACTTCAATTGCATCATGTGTATAAGGCAAAATACCTGCAACTTTACCAGTGCACTTACTCACTTTTACAATTTCACGCCGTGAAAACGTATAAGGCCCTAACCCAAATTGTGCATTAAACGGTGAAAAATGAATATCAGTGTTGGTTAGCCAAAATTTACCGTCGGCTTTAATCGTCCCTTTTTGAATTGTGGCGGTTGTCGATTTGATTGTTATTGCTTGCATAATAATATTCCTTTATGTGGCTATTAATGTGTCAGTTTTATCGCTTTTAAGTCATTACCAAGTGACGACATTTAAGCTGACTGTATTACCTTTTCTTGGTTCGCCTACCGTTAATTAATGCACCCAACCACGTATTTTTAACTAATAATAAATAACTTATTTGACCAATAAGTAATGTAACAACCACGCTAACTATAAACTTTACTAAAACTGGCCAACCAGTATTAATCAATGGCATCTGAATATAAATCAGCACTGGCACATGTATTAAATAAATCCAATATGATGCATTTGAGATGCTGCGACTGAGCTTACTTTGGTGATTTAAAAAACGATGCCCAAGTAAAAACGTTATGGCGGTTAACAAAATAACACTCAGTCCTTGTGATAAAACATGCAATACATTCAGCTCTCCCGCTGCGGCAAAATACCCCGAAGTTGCGGCGGCAATCACTTCATCTAAGCTTGGCGCGGCTGGTAATAAAGAAAAATAACCAGTCAGTGATAGTGCAACACCCAAAATAAGAGGCCATAAGTACTTATGATATGAGCAAATGAGCTGCTGTTTTTTATTAAGCCCCACTCCCAACCAATAAAAACTGCCGTAAAAACCATAGGACCATAACTGTGGCGTGAGTTTATCAGGAGCAGGAAATGGAATAGATTGCCCCATTAATGAAAACGTTAACACGATGGGAAGTACAACCCACATAAATAAAGGGTGAGCGCTAAGCGCATCAAATTTATTGCCTAATAAGTTAGTTGTTTTCAACAACCAGTGAATTAGGCAAAACTGGAATAAGTTCCACAAAAACCATAAGTGCATAGTGCTAACAACAGGCTCTTTAATAACTTTAAACACAGCAAAAATCGGCGGTATTGGATTAGCTATACCGGCTCCAAAAATCAAGGCATGGTAGTAAACGGCAAAGCTGAACGGTAAAAATACAATAAAAGGCAGTAGAATATGTTTACTGCGATGATGTAAAAAGCGCGCGTTGCTCGATTTATCTATTAAAAGTGCACTGCAAAACCCTGCAATAATAAAAAATAATGGCATCCGAAATAAGTGCAGCGTATGCGTAATATAATCAAATAGACCATGTGTGCTTGGGTCTGCCGTAAACCAAATATTGCGAAAGAACGGACTGTAGGCTAAAGCGGCATGAAATACGATGCCGAGCAATAGCGCGAGGCTGCGTAAATTATCAATGTAGTGTAATCGACTGTCTTTATTCATTAATGTGCCCAACTAACTTTTATTAATAAAGCATAAATGAATGAGGTTTCATGACACTAGTCACAAAGCTCATAGCCCGAGCTATGACAGATGTCACTGTTTTTACAACGCGAGTTCTGCAATAATTGCTAAAAAAATATGGCCACAGTAATGGAATCAACTATACGACATACAACCGATTGGCATTTCTCAACATTGGCATCGTGGCTTGGGGTGACATTGGCGTGTGCCTATTATGCCAACTCAGAATTAGCGCTATATTTGCAAATCATAGTAAGTGGTTCCATTTTAGCTATTTTGCTGTATGTGTTAAAACAGCCTAACAAATTTGTTCACGGCGTAGCACTTGGCTATTTCCTGCTTATTTTGGCAATGATACAACTGAGTTCAACATCCTTAGTTTTTATCCACCTAGTGATGTTTACCGCGGTTTTTAGTCCTCATTTTTCGCTTCCTAAGATACTGGCTTGTGTTGTGGCCGCCATGCTGGTGTATGGTTTAACGCATTATGCGCGCTGGGAAAATGGCATTCCTTGGATCACGTTTACAATTTGGTTTTTCTTTTGCTTGATGAATTGGTTTGTTAGCCGGCGTATTGTCGAAAGTTTAAATACACATTACCAATCCCGCCAAAACTACAAAGAGTTAAAAGCCACCCAACACATGATGGGGGCGATGCATGCAGCGCAAGAGCGACAAAACATATCACGCGAGCTCCATGATTCGCTCGGCCATAAGCTTACCGCGCTCAGCATTAATTTAGATTTTGCTAAAAGAGCTGCAAATGAAGCCACCGTTGAAACCCTCTCTCTTTGCCACCAACTTAGCCAAGAAGTATTGGCTGAAGTGCGCGAAATCGTTTCCACTCAGCGCAATGACAAAACGATACTTAAGCAAGCTCTTGAGGCCATTTGCGAACTGACACCTAATTTACACTGTGATCTCCAACTAAGTAAAGAGACAGAGCAGCTACCTCAAGACTACGCCCTGTGTGTATTGCGGTTTACCCAAGAGATGATCAGCAACACCCTTAAACATACCCATGCAAACCATTTTACTTTGCATGTAAATGTCACCCTCGTTGGCGAACAGCCGCTGTTAGTTGCAAAAGCGTATCACAATCAAGCAGAGACCCATTTACCAAAGCAAGGGAACGGATTAGCAGGACTAAATGAGCGAATGGCACAATTTGGCGGTGAATTTTCACAACACCTTGAGCAAGAAACATTGATCAATACCATGACACTACCACTAAATTTAGAAGAAAAAAGCCATGATAAAGTGCCTACTAGTTGAAGATCAGACATTAGTTCGTTTAGGCCTCGCTAATTTACTTAACCTCGATAGCGCCATTAATATCGAAGCCCAAGCTGAAGATGGCTTGCAAGCGCTTACACTATTAGCTGAGCATAGTTTTGACATTGCTTTACTCGATATGAGAATGCCGAATTTAGATGGGCTCGGCGTGCTGCAAAAAATGCGTGAAAAGGGTGATAAAACCCCTGTGCTGATCATCACCACATTTGAAGATTGTGATGTATTAGTCAAAGCCCTTAATCTAGGTGCTCGTGGGTATGTGCTTAAAAACATTGAACTTGAAGAGCTCATTAGCGCTATCAAGCAGGTCGTTGCAGGTGAGCGAGTATTGCAAAGTGCGGTGACTGATTTTTTACTCAAAAAGCAACTAAGCCCTCAGCTCTGCTTAACGGACAAAGAACAAACCGTATTGCAGTGTTTGTCTTTAGGTATGCCAAACAAAGTGATTGCCAAAAAATTAGATAACTCTGAGGGGACTATTCGTAATCATGTGTCACAAATTCTTGCCAAATTAGACGTAAAAGACCGCACTCAGGCCGTTATAAAAGCCATTAATCAAAACCTAATTTAACACGCGAACAACACCAAATTACTATTTTTATTAGGCTTAAGTGGTGCAATCAACATAAATAAGAGTAAACAAAACCAACTAATAAACAAACAGGCGACTATCCATGCGAGCTTTTCTTGGCGTTCCACTTTTTGTGACCTAGCAATGAGTATGATTGGCATCACCCAAATCTTGATTCCAGACATTAAAGATCTTCAGTCTGCTCATGGCACCGAACCGCCCGTCGACTCTAACTCATAATTGTCCAAAAAGAGTTTGTCTGGTCGTATCTTCACAAATAAAAAAGGCGAACATTTCTGCTCACCTTTTCTAGAGTTATAGTTTGGGGAAAATGCAGTTTTTTAGACCGCATTTTTCTTTATAGAGTTTTTAGTTTTAGATTGGGAATATTTAGACAATTTAATAGCCCCAATCACATGGTCGTTATTATAGTTTGGGAATTTTTAAACTTTACCATAAATCCTTTGCTCTAAGTTTTTTACTTTCGCTTTTGAGCTCCTAGCACACTCTCCAACCTTATTTAAAATAACCTCTAATTTACTTGATAAACCTTCTATGTTTTTCCATCCCTCAAAAGTATCTTGTATCAATTTACTTTCTGCACTTGAACAAGCGGTCATGAAATTATAAACAACCCATTGGGCGCCTTCTTTTGGAATCCGCTTTAAAATACGGCCTTTATTTTTTGAAAAATATGCAGCAACAAACTCTCTATTTTCTGCAAAAAATGCTGGAAACTGGAAACGGTAATCAATAACAAACTCAGTAGTTGAATCATTGAGCAGTAACTCATAAAACGCTTTAATTTGCTCCTCTTTTAATGTGTAGCCAATTGAGTCCAAAACATCTTCTTTAAATGTAATGTCACCACTATTGAACATAGCTAAAAGCGCTAAATATTCACTGTCTGTAGAGTTTGCGGCGGCTACTCGTAGCACGGAACTGCGTGCCGGCAAATCAATAACTTTACCTTGTTTTATTTTTCCTTTAGCAAAGGCTATTGCACTGTCAGATTTCAAATAAACACCATAAAACGAAAGCCAAGCTCCACCATTTTCTTTGTTAAATACAGTTTGCCAATCAATAATCTTTGGTAAGTTTGCTTGTAAATAACTGCTGTAATGCGCTTTTAAATCGCTTGGTACAAACTCAATAAACGAGTCTATTAGACTATTCAGTGCTTTTAAGGATTCAACACTGTCTGTAGGTAAACTATTTAGCGTTAGTACTAGCGTATCAACATAATCCATATAATCAATGAGCGCTGCGCTTGCCAATGCATCATTATTTTCCATATAAGACAGCTTTTCTGCATCACTGAGCAAATGAAGTGGAAATTCAGCATTATCTGTTTTATCAATATACCTAAAGTAACCCACACCTTTGGTGTCTATAAAAACCTGCGATGAAGGCGAAACTTCACTCAATAACATTGCTTGAGTATTTAACAGAACATTTTTATAAGAAACCTCATTGCCAACATTATAAATTTTCAATGTAAGCGGAATGCTCCACAATTTATTTTGCCTAAAGAAGTTATCTTGCTTTAAGTAAAGTGCATCATCTTTACGATACAAGGTCACTAATGGATATGATGACTGTTGTAAAAATGAGGAGGCCACTCCTACTAGGTTTTTAGGGATATAGCGTTTAAAGCTATCGAATGACACAACTGTGCCTTGAAAAGTCTTTACATACTCGCGAATTGACTCTTTAAATTCATCCCCCCCCATTGCCTGCTCAAGCATAGCCAGTATAGAAAAGCCCTTACTGTAAACAAGCTGACCTGTTCCATCTTGCTCTGAAGCTACCTTCACTTCAGTAATTACAGCTCGATCCATGTCGTTGTCACTTTCTAATGAACTTGATTGTGGCGTATAAGTACACTGTGCTTCTGTGGGATAAAAATGAGTCACTACTTGTGCAGCAAAAAACTCGCTAAAAGACTCATTCATCCAATAATCGTCATACCACTGCATAGTGATATCGTTACCAAACCACATATGTGCAACTTCATGAGCAACGAGTTTTCGGAACACGCACATATCGTAGCTACTTGCTCCGGCCGAGGGAATTTCTTTTGGGCTAAGCGCAATTAAGCCAACATTCTCCATTGCAGCAGAAGAGTCAAACGGTGCGATGAAGAAATCTAATTTGTCGTAAGGAAAAGGCTTACCTAAGTAGCCTGACAAATAATCAATTGTGTTATTGATTAATAGAGGCAATTCTTCATGATATTGATACTGTAAACCTTGTGGCGAAAACAAAGTACTCTTGTATTTAGTCTCCTCCATTTTCTTGCTATCAAACATACCTACGGCGATTGCTAAAACATCTGTCGGAATTACAGCCGTTTTTTCAAACTTAATCGTTTTTTTATTTGAATCAATTTTTGTAGAAAGAGCACGTGTATTGTGAAGCGCCGTTAAATTTGAAGGGATGGTTAAAGTAAACTGAAATGATGTTTTTTTATCTGGTTCATTTAAACTAGGGAAGACTTGCCTAGCAAGCATTGGCTGAAATTGTGAGAAAATATAATCTGCTTCGGCACCACTTGTTTGTACAAATAGACCCTGTCCATGACTAGAGAATTTCCCAATAAACTTAATAGCTAACTTTGCCTGACCACTAACGTTGTGATCGAGCTTATGCTTAACAATGTCATAGTTATTTGCCGTTTCAACCGGTAAGTTTGTTGATAATTCATCCATTAAAAGTTCCACAGACTGAATATTTAAACCATGGCTGTGGTAGCTAATAGTATCTGTTGGTGAAGAAATATCTAACGATAAAATTGTGGTGCCACTAAAGGTAGGTTTTGATGGATCTAATTCTAAATTGACGATTTGTGAATCTAGAGTAATTTCTTGGGGTAGCCGATAGTTATTAACTCCTGTCGCGTAAGAATAAACACTACAGAAGAAACAAAAAGCTAAAACATACTTCAAGCAATATTCCTTCATTTAATTTGCTATAAAACTCCGACACTAACAGCTACCTTATTGAAATAAAAGTTATTTTATAATTAGAATTAGAACAGCCATCATCTGGAATACATAAACAAATTGAATTCAGCAACCTCTATTACATGGATTATGAAACGAAGCTACAACTTGCGCATAAAGAATTAAGTGATAAAGGTGTTTGGAAGCCGAACTACAATCCTCCACTTGTAAAGTTGTTACGCAAACTTGGGCTATATTTACCACCGCATTATTATCAGAGTTTTTTCGCAAACGTTATGCTTTGTGTGGCTTTTTTTGCTCCGGTTTGGGGAATCTTCCAATGGTTTCTAGTGTGGAGCGAGCTAGGTAAACCAGTTTTAGAAACAGTTTATATCTCGTTACTTACTGGCGCATTGTTTAGTTTAGTTATGGCAACCATCTACTACATTAGGCGCAAGCAATTAAATCTAACAGACAGGGGTTCATTGAGAGAATAAGCCCAAAACCTACAAACTGTTCAAGAGGGATTCGTAACGCGTGGCATTTGTACTATGCGTTGGTTTTAGTGTTTAAGGCGATATGAGGTGACTTCGGTAACGCTCACCCCTTAATAGAGCGTTACCGAATAAATACTCTAATACGTTTTTGTCCAAAGACGAGCTTGAACGACCGTCCTGTTTTCGCTCCAATAAGACCCCGAAAAGTGGCTCGTATAGCTATCTAGGTTAACGCTTTCAAAAAACAGAAGTATATTTCCGATAACTACCTTTGAAGTCCTAGAAACGGAAGTTTACTTCCGTTTTGTAAGTTTATAAGCTGGTGTCTAGTGAAAGCTGGGAAGTCCAGTGATAATTTTGCTAGTTGTCTAAACCCATGTGCTAATAGTTAAAGCATGAGCAAACATTGATACAGTTCAAATGCTATTTAGTAATTGAGCAGGACGCTTTCAAGAAAGCAGGAAAATAAGCGGCTAGAGTTAAATAAGCGTTATTATAGAAATAACTATATTTAAGTACTTTTAAATTTCACTTGCTGTGATTTTACTAACAGTAGGATTCATCAAAATTTGTTGTTTATAACCGTATTCTAAAACCGTATATGTAGCGCTTACTCGTATTTGAGCCACAAACCTACCAGTCTAATATTCTTAATATTATGCAGGTGGCGTTTTTAATACCTATAAAAGGCTAATCAGTAATAGCGCTATTAAGCAGTGCAGTAACAACCACTGGTTTTATTAAGTAACAGTTCGCTGTTAAATCCAGCTACAAGATTATTTATAACCGTTTCAACAAAACCACTGCCCTGCGCGCAGCCAAGCCCTTGAGAAAGTGGGCCGGCATAAACAAAGTCACCTTTATCGTTAATCACCACGGCAGCTGGTGTAGCAGGGAGCAGTATTTGTAAAGAGGCTGTTTGCTCAATATTGATAAGCGTAATATTTTGCGCTTTAGAAAACGCAGCCAACTGTTTTAAATGGGGCAGGGCTTGCTTGTTGCAGCCACAGTCAGGGTCAGTAACGATAATCAACGAATTATGCTTTGCTGCTGTAAACCCTATGTGTTGTTTAAATTTAGTAAACCACCCTGGTTGCTCAAGCACGCCATAACTGTCAAAAACGCGCAACTGATTATATTGATAATAAACTAAACCAGAAACCGTCAATACTAACCACAGAGCAATCACTGCACTCGTTTTAATAGATGAGTTACTTAAATTTAGCAATGCTTTGCTCTAATACCGCAATACTTACGTCGATCATTTGTACTTTAGCGGTTAGCTTTTCTACCACTTTGGTATCTTGATATTGGCTTTGCTGCATTTGTTCTGTGCTTGAGGCTATTTGTTTTGTGTTTACAGCTTGCTCAGCAACAACTTGCGCTACAGAGTGAGTACTCTGGCTGACAGCTTTTATTTGCTCACTCATGGCGCTTATGTTTTCTTTCATGGTGGTGCTGATATGCGTTAAATCAACAACAAAATCGACACACTGGCTCATAGATTGGGTTGACGTTTTACTGTTTGTAACTAAATCTTTTAATGTTAAAGCAATTTTATCTGTCGTGGCTTTACTGCTTGTAGCAAGCGTTCTGACTTCATCGGCTACAACTGCAAACCCGCGGCCATGCTCACCCGCTCTTGCGGCTTCAATGGCCGCATTAAGCGCAAGTAAGTTAGTTTGCTCTGCAATGCCTGATATTTCATTTAACAACCCTGATATTACATCGCCAGCGGCCACTAAATGATTTATTTGCTCTTCTGTATGATTAAGTAAATTAAGTAGCTCCGTGCTTTTAGTGTCTGTTTGCATAACGTCATTTAAGGCGCTATTGGCAGCTTGAGTAATGTTATCTACTTGCTGCTTTAATACTTCGCTTTCATGCTCAACTAAGCTAAAACCCTGTGCAACTTGAGCACCAGAGTCAGCTATATCATTAGTTTGTTGCTTTCTTTGCTCTGCCCCGCTTGCTAGCTCATCGTGTACGTTTATTAATTGCTGCGAATTTTGCTGCAGTGAAAGAGACTGCGTTTGCACTTGTCTAATTACATCTGATAAATAACCCAATAAAGTATTAAAGCCCGCTACTGCATTGCTATTTTTATCATCGGCCCTAAGCGAAAGCTGTATATGCTCAGGGTCTTGCATAATGGCTTCGGTCGCTTTGGTTAAAGACACGCCAGCTCTGCGCTCTTGTTGTAGTGTTTTAGCAATATAGCCTGCTACAAACACTTCTACTATTGCATAACCGGCATGTATAAGCACCGTAGTAAACGCCAGTCTGTCAGGGTCAAATACATAAAAACCGGTGTTTTGTGTTTGTAAAAAGTAAAAGCTTAAATGATGAACGGCCACAAAAATAATGGCCGTAATAAACACCTGCCACTGTACAAACATAATCAACATGGCCATTAAGATGAATATTTCGAAGTGTATTTCTATTAACCCAAAGGCTTGTTGTATGTGCAAAAAAGAAAACATCATAATTGCCGCAGCAACAACATGACCTGTAATTGGGTTATTTTTCTGAGTTTTAAGTAACCATATAGGCATTAAACTTAAAGGTAGGCCGACTATGAATGCTTGTGTAAGTGTCCCAAAGTACAAGCCTAGGGCGATAGACTCTACAAACAAAAAAATGAATATTATGGTGAATAAACGACTTACACTATTCATAAATACCTTTAATTATTAAAATTTTTTTAAACAAAATCAGGGGTTGTACGTATTAGCTAATAATTACGACCACATTTAATTATCAATATAGCCTAGCTTGCCAACTTTACTTAATAATTGATAAAACCGCTTTAAACTCAGGTAATGCTGCGTTTTTTGTCCACTGAAAAATGATACTTTCTACGCTTGTAATTATTGCCCCTGCCTGTTGTAACTGCTCTAGAGCTAGCGATTTATGCATCGTATTTCGTGAACCCACAGCATCTGCCGCTACATGCACCTCAAATCCTTGGGCTATTAAATCTAAGCAGGTTTGTAACACACATACATGCGCCTCTGTGCCTATTACTATAATTTGTGAACGCGTAAGCTTTGTAAACACAGCATTAAATGCAGGCTCATTACACGCACTAAAATGTGTTTTTTCAACAGTCTGTGCGTTTATAAGGGTGTTTTTTAAAAGCCTGTTTGTACCACCAAGCCCTTGAGGATATTGCTCAGTCACTATGCTAGGAATTTTAAAAAGGGCGCTTACTTTGGCAATTTTTATTGCCCACTCTAGTAAATCAGAAAATTCGCTAATAGCGGGAGAAAGCTTATCTTGAATATCTATCACTAATAACACGCTGTTATTTGCAGATAAATTTTTGTGACTAACCATAACACCCCGTTTTTAAGTAATTATAATTAGTAAGCGTAGCTTAAATGGTTATAAATAACTAAACTAGTGCTTTAATTTAGTTGTTATAAGTTGTAATCCACATTTTAAAAAATGTGCTATATTTAACTTTTATATGTATATCCCCTGCCCTAGAGCGAGTTTATTAGTGCGATTGAGTATTTTGTTTTTTCTCTTCACCACTGTATGTTTTCTTTGTATTACTAGCGTATCGGCCTCCACAAATTATGCTCAACAACTACAACGAATATCTACCGATGAAGGTTTATCCCAAAATTACGTAACTAAAATTTTGCAAGACGATTTAGGTTATATTTGGATAGCTACAGCGCAAGGGCTTAATCGATTTGACGGCTACACGGTAACCCCTTTTGATGGCGGATTTACTCTTAACGAAAACTTCATCACTACACTATTTAAAACGCATGCAGGCAATATAATTGTTTCTACTGAGCTTGCCGGTGCCTATTTAGTTAACCCAAAAACGTTAACTACTCGTAATATATTTTCGGGCAATCTTGCAGGTAATACAGCTAGTTTCGCTTCTATTGAAGCGATAGCCCAACACCAAGATACCTTTTACCTTGCCATTTTAAACAACGTGTATTCACTTAACTCTAAAACAAATTCACTTACTTTAGAGTTTACTATAGGCAATGAAAACAGCGTGGTGCGCGCATTAAAATATTACAAAAACACGCTATTTATAGGCACACAAACGGGTTTATTTAGCTACGACCTAAAAACAGAGTCATTAACCCCTCTTAATTTACATACTCCCGATAAACAAACAGTCGATAACAGTAATGTTAAGTTTTTATCTGTAGACCCCGCGCTAGGATTATTAGTTGGCACCGTTGAGGGCATGTACGCGTTAAGTTTAAATAGCTCAGCAGGAGCAGCTGCAGATAAAAGCACTAAAAGCGTGATTGCTGATTACAATATTTGGGATTACAGCAATACACCCTATGGCGAATTTATTGCCACAGAGCATGGCTTGTTCGAATTTAACCGAGAAAAGGGCACCACTGAGTTAATTCTTAGCTTTGATCAAAGTAAATTTAATATTACCGAAAATACTATTAACGATTTAATGGTCGACTCAAGTGGCGTGTTTTGGCTGGCGTCCCGCACTCAAGGCGTGCTTACTTGGTCAATAAACACACGGCGCTTTAACAAAATCACCCTACCCGAAAACAACTATATAAACAGTATTTACCAAGACGATGATTTAACTATGTGGTACGGCACCGACAATGGCCTTGCTCATGTAAATGCTAAACACAAAACAACCTACTACCTTACTTCGCAAGACCCTAAAGCGGTTTATGGTGAATACGCTATTTTTGCAATTAATAAAGCGCATTTAGATTCCACTTCGCGGTATTTATGGCTAACGGGGTACTACAATTTAATTTTATTTGACAAAGAAACAGGCACAGCCGTTGCTAAAAAAGATTTAAATAACGCACTGTCTGAAGGTGCGGTTATTTATGGTTTGTCTGAGGTAGCCCCCGACACATTCGCTTTTTATAATGATCACAGTTTTTATGTTTATAATGGTAAAACAGGCTTAACGCGCGAAATTAACGGGTTAAAACAACATGTAAACCCTTTAGAGGCCTATACTTTTCATCGACCTTTTGATGATTACCCAAATGAATTTGTATTAAGTACAACTACCCACTTCTACCGGTTTAACGAGCAAACAAACACCCTTACCACTATTTATAAAACCAGCAAAAAAGACAGCCAAAATTACCACACAGTCGAAAACTGGTTAACCGATAAAAATAACATTTTATGGTTAGCAACAACCAGCGAAGGCCTAGTGGGTATTGATGCGCAGAGCTTTGAAAAAAAGCACCACTTTAACGTAAGTAACGCCTTAAAAACGCAGTCTATTTATTCGCTTATTAGCGATGAGTATGACTATTTATGGTTTAGCAGTAAAAATGGTTTGTACCGCTTAAATACCGATACGTTAAGACTGCGAGTTTTTACGGTAAAAGATGGTTTATCGGTTAATTTATTTAGCACTTTAGGGGCAATTACGCTTAAAAATAACACTGTAATGTTTGGCAGCAGTTATGGTGCGATTTCGTTTAACCCCGCTGAGTTTTTACAGCAAAGCACGCAAACAGCAACCTCAATAACCGATATTACATTAATGTCGCGCGATTTAGACTATCAGCCAAATCAGTTTGCCACCTCTGCATTGCAATTAACACATGAAGATATGGGTTTGGAGGTCAGCTTTTCTAACTTTGATTTTCAAAATAGCGCGGAAACACGTTACAAAATTACGCTTCAAGGACCTACTTCGCTAGAGTATGATGATTTAAAAGCAAACAAAATATTTTTTACAAAGCTCCCACCAGGTAATTATCAATTAAAGGCCAGCGCGTATAATTTTAATAGTGCGACTGAATCAAAGCCAGCGCTGTTAAATTTTAATGTGGCATACGCGCCGTGGAAGTCTCCTTATGCGTATGCGGCTTATATTTTAATTATTATAACTGTGCTGTGTTTACTGTTTTGGCAATACAGAAGCAGACAACTAGCCATAGCTAATGCGCAAAAAGCGACAATACACTCGCAAAAACAAACGGAGCTTGCGCTCAGTAACAATAAAAGTGGCATTTGGGATTACCATTACAACGACGATTCGGTAAATACAAACCGAGGGAGTGAGCTTGGGTATACTAATTTGCCAAACCGTATTCCATTAAAACATTATTTAGCTTTAATTCACCCTGAAGACAAACCTCGGGTTATTTCGCACTGGTTAAATTTTACCAAACAAAAAAAGCATGAGCATTGGCAAGCAACTTACCGGTTAAAGCATAAGCTTGGCCATTGGTTGTGGTATCAAGATTTAGGGCAAATTATTTATGACGAACAAACAAATAAACCGGTATCTGTATCTGGCATATATACCAACATAACAGAGCAACGTGCCAATGAGCAGCAAGCCAACATTTTAGGTGAGGCGTTTGGGCAAATAAACGACTGGCTGCTTATTTTAGATAATAATTTGGTGCCGGTTTCTGCAAATAACAGTTTTATAAAAACCTTTTCGCAAACTCATAAACATCCGCTTAGCTTAAAAGTGTTTGTTAATGCGATAGGTAAAACGCAATGTAAAAGCTATGCCAGCACATTAAAAAGCTTAACAGCAAAACAAAATTGGCGAACTGATGCCGTTATTAAAACTGCAACTAACCCGCACCACCCCATACATATAAGTGCCACTGCAATCGCTAAAGATACACATAGCATAAGTTACTATGTGATTGTTATTTCGGATTTAACCGAGCAAAAAAAGGCAGAAGACGAGCTGCGTTATTTAGCCAACTTCGATCCCCTTACACAATTGCCTAACCGCAGTTTAATGCATCAAAAAATTGGTAAATCGATTAAAAAAGCTCATCAGCAGCTCACTCAAAGCGCTTTACTATTTATAGATTTAGACAAATTTAAACCGGTAAACGACACATTTGGTCACGCAGTGGGAGATCAACTACTGTGTAATATTACCCAAAGAGTGAGCGCTATGTTGCCAAGTAATGCCACACTTGGCCGCCAAAGCGGTGACGAATTTTTAGTGCTTATTGATAACGTAGAAGACATAGCCGCACTTAATAACATAGTCAAAAGTATCAGCTCAGAACTTGCCAATAAGGTCATTATCGAAGATTTTTCTATTAATATATCAGCCAGTATTGGCGTGGCTTTATACCCATTTGATGCCAGCTCGACCGATTTACTGATCAGAAACGCCGATGTAGCCATGATGCATGCAAAGCAAGCAGGCAGAAACGGGTTTAAGTTTTTTAACGACTCGATGAACGAGCAAATAAAACAAAAGCTCATCCTCGAAAACGATTTAAAAGACGCCGCGAAAGATAATCTATTATTTAATCACTATCAACCCATAATAGACACGCACGCACAAACAATAAATGGGGTTGAATTACTTATGCGCTGGGAAAATAACGGCCAATTTGTCTCGCCGGCATTATTTATCCCTATTGCTGAAGAAACAGGCCTGATAGAAGCATTAACGGAGCAAGCTTTAGAGCGCGCGCTAACTGAGCTAGCCCCTACATTGGCCAGCAACCCATTGTTTTATATTTCACTTAACTTGTCGCCAAAGCACATTTTAAGGACGAATATAGCAACTAAGCTGACCAATATATTAAAACAGCATCAAATGAGCCCAGTACAATTGCGCCTAGAAATAACAGAAAACATACTGCTAGAAGACAAGCAAAAAGCCGCAAAGCAACTACAAAAGTTAAAATCGGCTGGTTTTAAGCTGTTACTCGACGATTTTGGCACCGGCTACTCATCACTTACTTATTTGAGCCAGTTCCCTATTGATGTCATTAAAATAGATCAAAGCTTTGTTAACAGCATTGGGATGGATAAAAGTGATGAGTCGATCATCAAAACCATTTACACTTTAGCTCAAAACTTAGCGCTTTATTGCATAGCCGAAGGCGTTGAAACTAAGCAACAAAAAGCCTTTTTAGAAGGGTTAGGTTGTCATGTTTTACAAGGTTATTATTTTGCAAAACCAATGCGGGCAGAGCAATTACAAAACCCCGAAACACATGAGCATATTCACACTTTAATAAAAAGTTAGCTATGAATATGCTGGCATTCGTGGCTTTCTATTTGTAGTACGCTGCTTTTAACATTAAAACGCGCAGCGAGGAGTTTTTCTATTTTTAAGCGGCAGGCTTCATCGTGCTTTTCAATTGTACAATGCTCTTTTAACACCACGTGAGCGCCGACAATAATATCGCTGTCTTTGCGCGACACCGTCACATTATGTACGTTATGCACATGTTCTAAATCGGTAATTGACTGCTCAATATCCTTCACTTTAGGCAACTTAGCGTTATTAAAGAACAGCCCTTTAATACAGCTCGTGATCACTTTACCGCCGGTAAATAACACAAACGAGGCAATTAGCATGCTCGATAAAATATCAATAATGCTCCAGCCCGTAAAATAAATAAGTACGCCAGCTATAAACGTAGAAATGGTCGATATAATGTCAAAAAACGAATGTAAAAATACAGCGTACACATTAATGCTTGCTTTGCGGCCTTTATAAAGTACCCACGCTGCAGCACCATGAAATAAAAACCCCACAGAGGCAATACTCGACATTAAAAAGCTGTTTATTGCTAAATCATGGCCATCGTTATGATGGGAAATTCTCTCTACACCTTCATATAAAATAACGGAGCTTATCGCCAAATACAGTAAACCATTAATTAAACCACCAATGAGCTCAGCGCGTTGATAGCCATCGTTATAGGTTTTAGCAAAATGAATTGCTAAGCTTGAGGCAATAAGGGCAATAAATAGCGAGCTATTATGCACAAATAAGTGCCCTGCATCGGCAAGTACAGCAAGCGAATTAGCGTAATAAGCGCCAATTACCTGAATTACCATAAATGAACATGTTATCGCTAAAGCGATAAGTAACCGACGACGAGACGCCTGGTGTGTAGTGATTTCTGTCATGAAATGCTTGAAAAACCTATACTTAAAATGCAAATAAGCCGTCAGGTGGCTTAGAGTAGAAAAGGGTAATGATATACAGTAGCAATTGTAATACGAAGCCCTCTTAAACGCACTAAAAACTTAGCAAAATAGCTAAAGTTGTACTAAATAACATAGTAGGAACAATTAAATTGTATGTAAAATCAACTGGAGCAATGAGTGGGCTTAAAACCAATCGAAGATATGTGGAGTACTATAAAGCTTATTCCGTTTGCCGTTGTACTTTATGATGCTAAAACACAAGCCTATAATGCAAACACTCAAGCGCAGAGTATATTTGATTTACCCTCACAGCCAACTTTAAAAGATGCAGACTTTAAGCACCTCACGTTAAGTAGTCCAGAAAGTAAAAAACAATTTACTGTTGCTCAATTGTTTGAAAAATACTTAGTTATAAATACTAACTGCCACGTATTTTTACAAAAACAAACGCACGGCCTATTACTAAACGCCAAACTTGCCTCGCTAAATAGTCACTTATACATTGCTACGTTTGAGATAATTGAACACAACGAAGATGCGCAATATAACTTTGATAAAATTATTTCAAAAATTTCTACCGACTTAATAGATATTCAAATTGACGATATTGATACTCATATAGAGTTTGCGCTTAAAGCCATTGGCACTGTATGCCATGCCGATAGGAGCTACTTATTTAAATTTTCTGACGATGGTAAGTCAATGCGTAACACCCATGAGTGGGTTAACCAAGGGATTCAGCCATTTAAAGATCAACTACAGCACATACCAAAAAACTCTCTCCCCTACTTTGCTAATTTAATGGGCACAACACATTTATTTAAAGTAAATGATGTTGCCAGCCTCCCAGAAAAAGCGGCTAAAGAAAAACAAGAACTCGAGCGTGAAAGTATTCAATCTGTACTGTGTATTGGCCTTCGCTACGATAAGGGGCTAGTAGGCTTTATTGGTTGTGATTGTGTAAAGCAAAAACGTGAGTGGACAGACTTAGACTTAATTAGGTTAAAACTAGTAGGTGAAATAATCGCTAATGCGTTTAAAAACTTAAACTACAAGCAAGAGCTTCAGCATATTCAACAACAGCTAATTACCGCAAATAAAAAGCTTAACCAACTTGTAAATACCGACAGCCTAACCGCAATTGCAAACAGACGTTGTTTTGACAAAGCACTAGAGAGCGAAATTAAACGCTGCGCACGTGCTAAGCAACCCGTTAGCTTAATTATGTGCGATATAGATTTTTTTAAAAATTACAACGACAGCTACGGCCATCAACAAGGCGATGAAGCCTTAGTTAAGGTGGCAGCTGCGCTTAAGTCGCAATGCCAACGCGAAGGCGATTTAGCCGCGCGCTATGGCGGTGAAGAATTTGCGGTCATTTTACCGGCAACTAGTGAGCAAGACTGCCAACAATTTACCCGCTTAATTCAACAAGCAATTAACGCGGCAGGCATAAAACACAATAATTCAACCGTAAGTGAGTACTTAACATTAAGTATCGGTTTTTATTCAGCCACACCTGATAGAAATAGCACGCCACAGTGCTTTATAAGCAAAGCCGATCAAGCACTCTATACCGCAAAAGAAACAGGCCGTAATAAGGTGTGCCAATTTACATAACTAAATCTATTATAAAGTAACGGGCGGCTCTAGCTGCCCGTTTTTTATACCTGATATTTTAAATACATTACCTTGTAATGACTGGTTAGTTTTTACATTACTGTCATCTGCAGAAGTTACAAATAGCCACTGTGCGTTATTGCCACCAAACGCAACGCTTGTAGGTTTTGTTGCAGCAAGTGGCAGTGTGTTTAAAACCTCCCCATCTGGCGATAAACACATAACGCAGCCCATATCCCATACCGCAAGCCATAAGTTGCCAAGGGCATCAATCACACAGCCATCTGGGTCTACTTGGGTATTTTTAAATTGATAAAAAACTTGGGCGGGTAATATAGGCTCGCCGCTGTCTGGGTTTACATTTAAAGTAAAAATACAGCTGGCTTTTGAGTCGCAGTAATAAGCACGTGAGCGCGCTTTATCAAAACATAACCCGTTGGGAATGGTTAAACCTTGCACCACGCAATTAAGCGAATTTCGATAAAAACGGTAAATTTTACCCTCGCCTGAGCGGGCGTTTGTATCCATAGTGCTTAGCCAAAAACCACCCCAAGGGTCTGCCCGACCATCGTTAGAGCGCCGTGTGGACTGGGTATTTTCTAAAAATGTGAGCGTTTGGCGCACCCCAGAAGCTATATGGTATTTATATATACCCGTACTGGTGCCAATAATAAGATGTGCTTTATCAAGCCACGCTAAAGCCGAAACCGTATCTTGCATTTCAACTTGTGTTAGTGAGTCAGGCTTTGTTAAACACTTACTTAGCAGCAGGTTTTTTTCTATATCTACCCAAAATAGCGTTTCAAGCAAAGGGTGCCAAAGCGGGCCTTCACCTAACTTATTTTGCATGTTACTAAATACGGTCACACTTGAGTCAGTCATAAATAACGATTCTTTAATATTAACAAAGCCTTGTATTAATAAATACTTTATCAGAAATACCCAACACTTACGATTAAACAAAGCATATTAGCAGCTAAATGCTTTTGCTAAGCCAAACAGTGCACTAATACCAAATAGCTTAATTAAGTGATTTAGTTTTAAATACTAAACCATGTTGATTACAGGATAAAAGCTTCGTTATTGCTCTGTTTATATCAAAATTTTTAGCGCCGTTAGCGCCAAGTTTAATCCCTTAAGTGAATTAAGTAATGTGGCAAATGGGTATAATTATTTCAGCATTTTATCGCGCTTTACATGGTTAGTTGGTAATATCATCAAAAGGGAGGTAATAGTATGATTAATAATAACAATAAACATTCTTTAGTGGTTGAGGGAGGTGCAATGCGCGGTATTTTTGCCGCCGGAGTGCTGGATGAGTTTTTAGCGCAGCGCTATCAACCTTTTACTAATTACTTTGGGGTTTCTGCTGGCGCTACCAATATAGCCGCTTATTTATGCCAACAACCTAAACGTAACTACCATGTTATTACCGATTTTTCGTGTCGGCCTGAATTTATTAACTTAGCGCGCTTTATCAAAGGCGGCCACTTATTTGATTTAGATTGGCTGTGGCAAGCAACCATTAAAGAGATCCCCCTCAATACAGAAGCCTTTGCAAAGGCGGCTCACGAATTTTATATCGTCTCTACAGCTATCACCACAGGGCAGCCCCATTACCTCAAAGCAAGTAGTGATGCGATGGTAGAGCAACTTAAGGCATCGTGCGCGATACCAATTGCGTATCGTAACTACCCTATAATTAATGATATTGCGATGACCGATGGCGGCGTAGCAGACTCTATTCCCGTAATAAAAGCATACGAAATGGGCGCTCAAGAAATAACCGTGGTGCTTTCGCAGCCACTAGGCTATAGAAAAAAGCCAAGTAAATCGCAGTGGTTAACTAAAAAACTTTATAAAAACTACCCTGCTTTAGTAAAAAGCACGATTAACAGAGCGCATGTTTATAACAGCAGCATAGATTTTATTAATAATCCGCCTGAAGATTGCAAAATCAATATTATTGCTCCACCGCCTCAATTTAGAGTGGGCCGTACAACCAAAAATGTTAAACGCCTTAACGATGGGTACAAAATGGGAATTGATACAGCCAAAGCCTTTTTAAGCTAAGTGTGTTGTTTCCCTTTAGATAGCGCAACCAGTATGCCCATTACAGTAAACGCTGCAATGGTGCATACAATGCCCGCTAGCACAGCGTAAACATGTATAAAAAACGCTAAGGCAATAGCTATTAAAGCACTACAATACAGCCATTTATAGGCTACTTTGAAGAGCTTACTTCTCATTAATAATAAAGCGGCCAGTAAACACCCTAGTGCAATAACTATCATAACAGTGTTCATGCTGCTTTTACCTCTGCAAGTGCTATGGCATCAGGTTTTGTTTTTAAGTATCCCCATAAAAACGCCAGTCCAACAATTAAAAAGCTAATATCTGTAAATGCCACTAGGGTACTGTTTGCGTTAATAATATTATTAACGCCCAATATACTATTAAGTGGTAAAACACTTATTAAGAATAAGGCGCAAAGCAACAAGGTTGCTCTAAAGTAGTTTTTATAGTTTTGCCAAAATGCTGCAATTACTAGCCATACTAACCACGCATAAAAAAAAACCGGCCCAAAGTATGCATTGTGCTCAACACCAGCCACGGCATAGTTTAAAAGTACTTGCACAGGGAATAACACACAACAAGCAAGCACTAAACCACCGCAACTGCCTATAATAAAGCGGTTCCACCTTGCATACGCGTCAGCGCTAAGCGTTGGTGTGCTGCCTCTGGTACGCTTTGCTAACCACATCATCATGCCAGAAAGTGGCATTAAGGCACATGCTAAGCCAAGCATTACCCAAAGTAACTTCACAAATAAGCCAGCAAAATTACCAAAATGGAGTGGGAAGAGTATTTCAATAATTTTAATTGATACCCCAGCTATATCGCCAAAACTACTCATTGAAGTGATGTACTCCCCTTGCCCATTGTAATGCAATAACTGAGAAGCCACGGCTTCGCCTCCTAAAAGGCGTAAATACACTTGTGCGTTAGCATCGTTATGCGCCATTACCGTGGCATCTAAAATAACTGCATGTGGGTAGCGTTGCTGCGCATCACTTAAAATAGCGGTTATGTTAGTTGGCTGATTTACATAACTAATTATTGGCTCAGGAATAGCTGTAAAAGTTTCTATCAACTTATCTTGGTCGCCTCCAAAGCTAACAAAGGCTGCTGCAGGTAGTAAAATTACGGTTGCGAGCCCCAAAAATGCGCCGCTAAAGCCAATTACAATATTAAAAATACTGCCCCAAATGCCCATTACTTTGTGGCCGTCACTTATGGTTACATCAAAGCCTTTAAGCCACCTTAAGGTGAACAGCTCTTTAATTAATTTACGATGTATAAATAAGCCAGTTACCGTACTTACTAATAATGTTAAACCTAAAAACCCAGTTAAAATAAGCCCTATAGGTCGCCCTAAATGTAAGTCAGCGTGAAACTCACCAATGTAGCTGGCTGCATCTGTTTTTCTATTGGCATAATATTGCTTACTTGGGCCATAGTAGGTATTTACCAATGCTAAGCTTGCTGGGTCAAATTCAAATGCCCGAAGTACTTCTTGCTGGTAATTTTCATCACCATGGTGTGATTCAAATACTAAAGCCAGTAAGTGAAAATTATGCCCTGTTGGCATAAACACATGAATGTTTTCACCAAACTCTTTGGGCACTTGAGCGTGGTATGTATTAACTAATGTGCTTATTTCACTATTAGGAATATGTTGAGTTTGCTGCAGTGATTGGTTGGCCCAAATTTTTAGCTCAGGCCTTGCAAGTACTGCTAACGCGCCGGTAAATGCCACAACAAACAATAAAACGGCGGTTACTACGCCCACCCAACTATGTAATAAAAATAGCTTTTTTAAAGTAATTGATTTCATCCTTGCCCCTGCATTAATGCAAAATAACTTAAAATTCCATGCACTAAACACAAAGTGATCATGAGTAAAAATGGCTGCCATGCTTTTTCGCTAATGTAGGCATATATAAAAAGCCCAACCCAAATAATTGGAAACAGTAAAATAGGCAGTAAAATTTGTTCACTCATTTGTAAGGGCAAATAGGTAGTCATCCCGGTTATCATCACCGTAGCGGTTACCAATGCCAATACGCACGCCATTAAATGGCGACGCTTTGTAGCGCTAAAGGTTTTTTTATTATTCATTTTTAGCTCATTTAATAAATAGCAGGCGCGCACACCTGCACATGCAAATAACAACTATTTGCATTATATTGCGCATTTGTAAATTTATGCAACATATTATCGTTACTTAATAAGCTAACAAGCTCCCTTTTATTCGCATAATCAATGCCTGTTTATTTATAAAATTACATTTTTTGAGCATACTTGGTATTTAGGTAGGCAAATATGATGAGCTAAAAATGTTTTTAAATAATCCCAAAACAACTGCGTTATCATGCTGATCAGTGATTAACTGCTTAGTGAATTAAAATAACGGCTAAACAGGCAAATTTTTAACTTTAACAGTCAACAAACTCTATAATTATTGTTATTTTGTTAGGGCATATGCAAAAAGCTAATTGCCCCTAGGCAGGCTCTTTTAGCAGCTGTAAAACAAAGCACTATACATTGATAAAATGAGAGAAATTTATGAGCGATAAAATCAATCCAGAGGCGTTACACGCACTAAAAATTGCATTTACTTACATGCCGCAAGCAATTGAAGTAACAAAGTACGAATATGGCGAGCGCTATCAAACAGTGCTTGATCATATTGAAGCCGTGCGCGAAGTGTTACTTATAAACGATGTAGACCCAGAAGAAGTAGGCGGCGACATAAACCCAGAATACACGCCTAATTCTACCTATTAATCGGAAAAGTTTGCTAATTGAGCAAAACAATTAAGTTCGCGTGTTGATAGCCTAACACCCATTACTCAATATATTGCTCAACGGTTTACGCCTGTTGGTATAAACTGTTAAAAACATATAAATAAATGTGCCTATCTGCCGATACGCATAACGATATAAAATACAATTAAGGTAATTGCGGTGAACTTTTTAAGGCGTTTTCACGATATAGTCTCAGACCAAACTCTGGATTTTAATTCTAAAATTAAAAACCTACTCGCGTTTGGCCTAGAAGTGTTCAGCCTTGATGTAGCAATAATTAGTAAAATTGATGCTAATACGTACACAGTATTACATGCTATAACACCCGATAACGCCTTATTACCCGGTACACAATTTGAGCTAGATGGCACCTATTGCGTCCATACGTTATCTGCGGGCTCGGCGCTATCGTTTCATAAAGCCTCACAAAGTACGATTGCAACTCACCCTTGTTACATAAATTTTCAACTTGAGTCCTACATTGGCGCACCTATAAAAGTAGCCGATAAAACTTTTGGCACGGTTAACTTTTCATCGCCTAACGAGTCAACTGCATTTAGCGACGAAGCCTACGATTACATTGAGCTATTTGCTCAGTGGTTAGGATCTGAATTTGCAAAAATAGACACTAAAGAGCAACTTTTAAAAAATAGCTACACCCTGTCAAAGCTCGAAAACATCGCGAATATCGGCACTTGGGAGGTCGATTTAATCGAGAACAAAGTTTATTGGAGTAAGCAAACTAAACGCATTCATCAGGTAGCCGATGACTATCAGCCAATAGTTGATAACGCAATTGAGTTTTACAAAGAGGGCCCCAGCAGAGAAGCCATAAATAAAGCGGTAGAAAACGCTATAAACAAAGGTGAAAAATGGGATTTAGAACTTGAGGTTATCACAGCACAAAACCAAGAAATTTGGATTTCGACTTTTGGCGAAGCCGAGTTTCACGAAGGTAATTGCATAAGGCTATTTGGTACATTTCAAGACATTACCGAATCAATCTTACTTAGAGAAGCGCTAAAAAAGAAAAAAGCCGAAGCAGAGCATATGTTAGAAGATAGAAGTATGCTATTTGCTAAAATTAGCCACGAGTTACGCACCCCGCTAAATGGCATAACTGGCATGCTCACCACCTTAATAGATGAAAAAGACACTGAAAAACGAGACGAAAAAATAAAAATAGCGCTACGCAGCGCTGATATTTTACTAAATATTATCAACGAAGTACTCGATTTTTCTAAAATTAATCATGGTGAATTAAAACTAGAGCCAACCGATGTACTGCTTAAAACCATATTTAGTGATTTAGCCTCTTTATATACCCCGTTATTTAAAGAAACCCATGTTGAATTAATCATAGAAAATACAATTGATGATAGCTGCTGGGCCTTTTGCGACAGTACACGCCTGAGCCAAATTACCTCTAACTTATTAAGTAACGCATTAAAATTTACCGAGCAAGGCCATGTAAAACTTAAAACACAGCTCATAAATAATAACGATGCGTTATCTCTTGGTATCACAGTTTCTGACACTGGTCGCGGGATGACCCCTGCCTTTTTAGAGTCTTTATTTTCGCCATTTACACAAGAGGTTGACGCTAAAAATAATAAAGGGGGCACAGGGCTTGGCCTAGCAATTATAAAAGAGCTTGTAGAATACATGGGCGGCACAATAAAGGTGACAAGTGAGCTACAAAAAGGCTCAACGTTTAGCATTAATATTCCGCTAGAGCTTGGTAAAGAGCAAATAATAGACGATATTAAATCAAAAATTGAGTTAAACAGCCATTCGCTCAGTGTACTTATTGTTGATGACAACGATATAAACCGCCGTGTGCTTGATGCCTCTCTTGATAAGTTAAACGTAAAAGCCGACTGCGCCATTGATGGCCAAGACGCTATTTTTAAGTGTAAGCAAAAGCATTACGACCTTATTTTTATGGATTGCATTATGCCAATCCTGGATGGTTTTGAAGCCACTAAAACGCTGAGAGCGCAACGTATTTGCCCTAGCGAAAGCACCTACATTGTAGCGCTAACTGCTAATACATCGTCGCAAGATAAGCTAGCTTGCCAGCAAGCAGGCATGGATATGTTTGTCTCTAAGCCGTTTAAGCTTCCGCACATAGAAAAAGCGCTTTCTAATGCCTTAGAACATACAGCTAAAGTAAATTCGCTTTAATTTAGTAAGGACATACTATGAGAAATATAATAAGAACATTACTTTTTACTGTACTGTTGTTAGCCATATTTAAAGGCATTTCCACTGAGCAATGGGGTTCATCAATAATCGTTGTTATTGTATCAAGCATATTGCTATTAGTTACGTTTATCAGTGGTAAGGCATCACAAGGCCGTTCAACTTATACAAGCACTGACTCTTCAATTTATGCTAGTAATAACTCACACTCTAATAATGATTGCGGTGGGGATTCTGGTGGCTGTGATTGATAGAGATATTGTTATAAACATTAAAAAAAAGCCGCCTTTGGAGAGGGCGGCTTGGGTTAACAAACAGCTTTTGGGTGTACCTATTGCTGTTACATCAAGAGAAGGTTTGCCTATTAAGCTGCATTTTGGTCTTGGTTGCTTTGCTCGCTATGGCGAATTAAGTAATCAAACGCCCCTAAGCTTGCTGTTGCACCACTACCCATTGCAATAATGATTTGCTTAAACGGCGTATTTGTCGCGTCACCCGCACCGTAAACGCCCGGTAATGAGGTTGCGCCTTTAGCGTCAATTTCTATCTCGCCAAACTTGCTTAGTGTAAGGTCGCTCTCTTTTAACCATTCGGTATTAGGGATCAAACCTATTTGTACAAAAATACCTGCAAGTGCTAATGATTTTTCCTCACCTGTTACACGGTCAGTGTAATTAAGTCCGGTTACTTTTTTACCATCGCCTACTACTTCAGTGGTTTGCGCATTTTTAATAATAGTGATGTTGCTTAAGCTATTCGCTTTACGAATAAGGACTTCGTCAGCGCGCAGCGTATCAGCAAACTCAAGCACAGTTACATGCTCTACAATGTTAGCTAAGTCGATAGCCGCCTCTATACCCGAGTTACCACCACCAATAACGGCAACAGGCTTACCCTTAAATAGCGGACCATCACAGTGTGGGCAGTAAGCTACGCCATGGCCGCGATATTCTTGCTCACCAGGTACGTTCATTTCACGCCAGCGTGCACCGGTTGCTAAAACAAGCGATTTAGCTTTTAAAGTAGCCCCGTTTTCAAGGGTAATTTCATAACCATTACTACCGCGACCAAGCCCTGCTGCGCGTTGGTTATGCATTACATCTACATCGTATTCTTTAACATGCTCTTCAAGCTGAGCAACAAGCTTTGGGCCTTCTGTGGCTTTAATCGAAATAAAGTTTTCGATAGCCAACGTATCGGCAACTTGGCCACCAAATCTATCGGCGACTATACCGGTGTTTAACCCTTTACGAGCAGAGTAAATAGCGGCTGAGGCACCCGCAGGTCCGCCACCGACTACTAATACATCAAACTCGTCTTTTTCGCTTAATGCTGCAGCTTGTTTAGCCGCGCCTTTAGTGTCTACTTTATTTAAAATGTCGGTAAGGCTTAATGCACCTTGGCTAAATGGTTCGCCATTTAAGTACACAGCTGGTACTGCTAAAATATTGCGCTCTTCTACTTCGTCTTGAAAGAGTGCGCCGTCAATCATTGTTGCTTTAATTTTGCTGTTTGTTGCTGCCATTGTATTTAGCGCCTGCACTACTTGCGGGCATGTTTGGCAACTTAAGCTTATGTATACTTCAAAATTAAGTTCTTGATTGAGTGATTCTATTTGTTCAATGTCTTCGCTTTTTGCTTTACTTGCGTGTCCGCCAGTGTGTAAAAGCGCTAACACTAAACTTGTAAATTCGTGACCCATAGGTACGCCAGCAAACGTAATGTGGGTGTTTTTTTCAGGTGAATGCACAACCATAGATGGGCGACGTGCGCTCGAATCAGGGTTGCTCACTACCGTAAACTTATCGCTTAGCGAGGCTAAATCGTTTGCTAAGCTTTCTACTTCTGCTGATTTTTTGCTGTCATCCAAGGCAATAAGCAGCTCAACAGGTTGAGTAAGCGATTCAAAATGGCTTTTTAATTGATTTTTAATGTTGTTATCTAACATGGCTTAACCCTTTTTAGGAAAATTTAAACAGCAAGCCTCCCATGCCAACTAATGCATGTGCTAATGAGTCCGAGTTGAGATAGGAGGCACCAACAAACGAAATGATGTTGGTTTAAGGGCAGTTACCTGCCCTCATAAAAGTGGGTAAACCTGTACTTAGATTTTACCAACTAGGTCTAGTGAAGGAGCAAGTGTGTCTTCACCTGGCTGCCAAGATGCAGGGCAAACTTCACCGTCGTGAGTTGCAATGTATTGTGCAGCTTGTACTTTACGTACTAACTCTTTAGCGCTACGGCCAATACCTAGGTCATGCGTTTCGATTACTTTGATTTCGCCCTCTGGGTTCATTACAAAAGTACCGCGAAGTGCAAGGCCGTCATCTTCAATCATAACGCCAAAGCTGCGAGTAATACGGCCAGTTGGGTCGCCAATCATTGGAAATTTAATTTTACCAATAGTGTCTGACGTGTCATGCCATGCTTTATGCGTGAAGTGAGTATCAGTTGATACTGAGTAAACTTCTACACCCATTTCTTGTAGCTGCTCGTAGTAATCAGCAACATCGCCAAGCTCAGTAGGACATACAAACGTGAAATCTGCAGGGTAAAAGAAGAAGATTGACCACTTACCTAGTACGTCTTTTTCAGACACTTCTACAAAGTCACCATTGTGGTATGCAGTTGTGTTGAAAGGTTGAATTTTTGTGTTGATTAATGAAGTGCTCATAGTATTCCTCATTTGTATTTAAAGTGTTTTTAAGTTACTCAACGCAGCCAAAATGTGTGGCCTTTCGCGTTGGCTTGATTAATACAATAAGCCCATCGACAAATTAAATAAAATTGATTGTTTAGATTAAAACAATCGATTTTTAAGATTAAACTATTCATAAGCATTTTTCGTAACTGATTTATTAGTGGTTAATTTATTTATCTTTTAAGAATACTGCTACAATAACCGAGCTTAAAAACACTTATACATAAGGCATGCAGCAATGGAAAAATTTATTAATCACATTCAACTTGGCTATTTAGGGTTATTGCCATTTTTAGGCTGCGTAGCATGGCCGCTTGTGTTTGGAAGTAACAGTGTAAACTTAGAGTTTTTTACTTTTTATAGCATTGCCATACTTGCCTTTATGGCTGGTAATTTATGGCGCGCTGGAATGCAAAGCTATAGCGATGCGATAAAAGCAGTTTTACCTGTAATCCCGGTGCCATTTTTATCTTTTCTGCCTGTTGAGTGGGCACTTGCCTGGTTAGGAGCCTGTTTTTGGTTGGTACTTATATTTGAAAAAGCCACAGCGCAATGGAAAACCTACCATAAAGATTATCAAAAAATGCGATTTGTGCTTACCTCTGTCGTGTTTGTGTGCCACATACTTACCATAGGTATGAGCCTTTACCCTAAATAACCTCGAGCTACTTAACCTAACGAGCGTAATGGTGTAACATCCGCGCACTGATATTTGAGGACGCACCATGATTGATACATTACGCCAACAACTAAATGAACTTGGCGAAAACTACGTAGAAAAAAACGCTGCGTTTAAAATTAAAGTTATTCCATTTTTTTGCGCTATAAGCATTAAAAAAGATCACAAAAATGAAGGCCGTTTAAGCTTTTATTCAAACCAACTAATTGAAATATTTTTAGTTGTACTATTCATGCTATTTGGCTTAACACTTTACAACCCAGAAGCTGGGTTTTCTCATGGCCCTATTCATATAGTGTTTGCTATTTTAATTACCTTTAATTTAATTTTAAAACAAATAGCCATTGAAGGGCTTAAAACCCGCCTTGCATTTCATCGTTTACACGCAGCTCACTCTCAAAACATTGCCAGTAATGATGAGCAAACACCGAGTAAGTCCGCTTAATTTATGTATTTAAATGCTGATTGGCGAATACTTACCGTAGGTGATGGCGATTTATCGTTTTCAAATGCCCTGTATACTCACATAAAACCTTCAAAATTAGTGGCTTCAACTTATGATAGTGCAGCCACTATTGAGCAAAAATACGAAAATAATGCGCTAAGCCCCCTAAAAGCACATAACGTAGATGTACTTAATAGTTTTGATGTAACAAATCCTGTCTGTTGGCAAGCATTAGGTCAAAACCAGCACAGCTTTGATGTGGTTATATTTCAGTTTCCGCTTATACCTGCATTTGTTGGCCGCGAAGCCTATGAAAGTAATACCCGCCAATCAAGCATGAACGTACTTAACCGTGCTTTGCTTCATCAATTTATGAAGTACGCTAACGAATTTGCGCTAAACCCTAACGGCCCCATGCTTTGTTATATTACCTCTAAAGATGTAAAGCCCTACAGAGAGTGGAATATTGAAGGCACTTTAAACAAAGGCTTACAGGCTGAATATTTAGGCCAAATGCCATTTGATATTAGCCACTTTGAAGGCTATAAAATTAGAAACGTAGACCGTGATAAACATGTAAAAGATACCAGTGGTATTACCTATGTGTTTAGCCCTAAAACAAGTCCTGAGTTGGTCTTTGAATTAAGCCCATACCTTTCAAAACCTACCTACTTAACACCTAATCATTGCTCGCTGTGTCGTGTTGGTCCATATATAGCGCTTGAGGATGAAACAAAGCATTTAAATGCTAAAAAACATCAGCAAATGCTTCGCCTAGAAAGCGATTGGCAAGCTTGGCTTACTCAGTTTTATAGCACACATTCACAGCCCTGATTTATGACTTTGTTTAATTAAATCTGATGCTTTTTCGGCAATCGCTATTACCGGTGCATTCGTGTTGCCGGTAATTATTGTAGGCATAATAGACGCATCAACTACGCGTAACTTACTCACACCATGTACCTGTAAATTGGTATTCACGACTGCCATTTCATCTTGCCCCATTTTACAAGTCCCTACAGGATGATACTCGGTATCGGCCGTTTGCCTGATAAACTCTATAAGTTGCTCATCGTTATTAATATCAAGTGGATACACCATTTTACCGCGTATTTTATCAAAAGCAGGGCTTTGCATTATGCTAAGCGTCTTTTTAAGTCCTGCTAGCATAATTTTTAAATCATCCGGGTGGCTTAAATAGTTAGGATCAATTAGGGGGGCACTGCGCGGGTCGCTATTTTTAAGCGTAATACTGCCACGGCTTTTTGGGCGCATAATACTGCTATGAATACTATAACCATGGCCTACATGTAGCTTACGGCTATGATCATCCACAAGCCCTATAACAAACTCAAGCTGTACATCTGCCTCTTTTGAGTCTTCAAATAATTTAATAAAGGCATGCGACTCTGCAAAGTTAGTGATTAATCGCCCTTTTCGCTCACTAAACCAGTTAACATAGCCTTTAAAAATACTTGCAATGCCCAAGGGGCTAATACCAAACGTACCTTTACTTGTTTTTGATTTATAAAGCGGCACTACGGTTAAGTGATCTTGTAAATTAGCACCTACGCCCTCTAGAGCGTGCTCTACTTTAATATTGTGTGCTGTTAAATGTGCTTTAGGGCCAATACCTGAAAGCATTAATACCTGCGGAGAGTTAATAGCACCCGCACTCAAAATAACGTCTTTATTTGCGATTAAACTAGTTACTTTATTGTTTTTAACAAGTTCTACCCCTTGCGCTGTTTTTTCTTTAATATTTATTTTATTAACGTGGCAATTTGTAAGTACTGTTAAGTTAGCTCTATTTAAATTGGGAGTTAAATACGCCTTAGCTACGCTGCAGCGCTCACCATTATGTTGGGTAACTTGTGAAAGACGCGCACCAGGCTGTTTTTCTCCATTTATATCGTCATTTAAATTTACGCCTTGCTCAACACATGCATTTAAAAAGCATTGGTTTATAACACTCGGATTATTAAGCTCTTGAACATGCAAAGGGCCATTAGTGCCATGTAAGTTATTATCTATAAAGGTTTTGTTATTTTCAGATTTAATAAAGTACGGTAATAAACTGTTAAAGTCCCACCCTTCATTACCAAGATGCGCCCAATTATCGTAGTCATATTTATTCCCTCTAATGTACACCATCGCATTAGTAGAGCTTGAGCCACCAAGCACTTTACCACGCGGCACAAAACCACAGCGATTATTAAGCTCTTTTTGTGGCACCGTGTTGTAATGCCAGCTATTTATGCCATACGGCACGCTTGCTGCTATTCCCGCCGGCATTTGCACAAATGCACTTTTATCGCTGCCACCGGATTCAATAAGGCACACACTTACATTTTTATCTTCTGATAAACGAGCAGCTAGCACACAACCCGCGCTACCAGCGCCAATTACTATATAATCAAAAGATTGGTTGTTCATATTAAGGCCTTACTAAAGCTAATTTAAGAGTGATTAACACTATAGTGCATAGAAAAAACCTTCAAAACTTGATATTTTTAGACACCACTACTCACTTCACTATTGGCAATGTTTTGAGCAATTTAATTAGAGCCACATCGTTACAAGGTATTAATGCGCTTATAGAAGAGCTAGGCGGGAATGCTCTACGTGTTATGAAAACGTGCAATGTGGAAGTAGATTTTACCAATCTTGAAGATCAATATTTACCCTATCGTACTTATGCTTTTTTATTAGAGTATTGTAGCCATACGTTTAACTGCCCATGCTTTGGGCTTAAATTAGCGAATAAACAAAATTTTGATATTTTGGGGCACATTGCTATTGCGGCAAAAAGTGGCACTAATTTAGAAGAAGCGCTTAGCTGGGTGGTTAAATATTTACACTTACACAGCCCCGCATTGTGCTTAACAACGCACTCATTAGATAATGACGAGAGCTTATTTTTATCGTTTGAATTTAACCTAAAGCCCCTACCACAAATAAACCAAGCCATAGAGCTCACGCTTGGCTTAGCCATGAGCATAATTAAAAAATTAAGTAATAATCAGTGCAAGCCTCGCACTGTGTTTTTACCGCAAAAGCTGACAACTAATACACTCGCATACAAAACCTATTTTGGCTGTAAAGTAATAGAGCACCGCAACAGTGCGGGCATTGTAATAAACAAAGCCGACTTATCGATAAAGCTTAACCACAATAACCTTAATAAAACCGACGCGGCCTTTAATTTTTTAGCTAAACGCAACGAACACAGTCAGTCATTACCTGCCCAAGTAAGCTCACTCATAAGGCCAATGCTGCCTATTTATCAGTGTTCAAACCAAACTATTGCCGAGGCACTTAATATGCACCAGCGTACCTTGCACCGTGAATTGGCTAAACATAACACCAGCTTTGTAAAACTGAAAGACACCACACGTAGGGCGCTGGCAGCGCATTACTTGCTTCAAAAACAATACTCTATCAGTACTATTTCAATGCTTTTAGGCTATCACGAACAGGCAACCTTATGCGCAAGTGTTAAACGCTGGTTTGGGTATTCTCCACGCGCATACAGGGCAAAAAGAATGTTAAACTAAACGCTCTTATTATTTTTATTAAAGCTAAGGAGTGAGCATGAACTTTGTTATTGTTGGCACTAATTTTATTAGCGACACCTTACTCAATGCGGCAAATACATTAGCCAATTTTAATTTATATGGCGTGTGTTCGCGCGCAGTCTCAAGTGGGGAAGCATTTTTAACAAAACACCCTCAAAATTCGAACGCAAAAATTTTCACTTCAATTGAGCAAGTATGCCAAGATCAAAACGTTGATGCCGTATACATTGCAGCGCCAAATAGTCTGCATAAACATTACGCAGTAATGTGCCTTAAAGCAGGCAAACATGTATTAGGTGAAAAACCATCAGCAGCTAATACTAACGAACTAAATGCTATTTTAACAGCGGCAAAAAAACATCAGCGTCTCTACATGGAAGCTATGATGACCACACACTTGCCAAACTTTACCAACCTTAAAAGTGCTCTGGCTAAAATTGGTACACCGCGTAAATTTATTGGTCAATACAGTCAGTACTCTTCTCGCTATGATAAATACAAAAATGGTGAGCGCCCAAATACATTTTTACCTGAGTTTGCTAACGGTGCCTTGGTCGACTTAGGTATTTACCCATTGTATTTATTAATTGCACTGTGGGGAGCGCCAAACAGTGTGAGTGCCAGTGGCGTATTACTTGATACAGGTGTGGATGGCGCGGGCGATGTATTACTAAACTACGCAGATAAACAAGCTGTTATTAGTTATTCAAAAATTTCGCAAGGCGACAATATAACCGAGATACAAGGTGAACTTGGCCGCATGCGTATAGAAGCCGTATCACAGCTTAAACAGATTGAATTTATTGCAAATAACGGTGAAACAGAAGTTATTTCAGGTAAGTTTGATGAGCATTTTATGAAATACGAAGTAGCTCACTTTATCGAGTTGGTTGAGCAAAACGTGCTTGAATCGCCTGTTAATACCCACCAATTAGCATCTAATGTAATGAGCGTACTAGATGATGCGCGTATACAACTTGGTGTTATATACCCAAGCGATAAATAATAAAATATATATGGGCGTTAACCAACGACAGTTAACGCCCAAAGGGAAGTTAAAACAACTAACTAAGACTACACTTTTTATTACAATAACGACCCCCATCCGTGGGCAATCAATTTGAGTTATCAACTATAAAATTCTTAATTTGCAACAAATAACACTTACAGTGCAACTTTGACTTATTACCAATGCATCTATATTTGCAACCTTAAAACTAACCTAACACATAAAAACATTACCAATCAAGCTGGCCAATTGCATTATTTTAAACTAAATTGGTAATACATAAACGCAACCATTGGTGTATAGTGGTTTGCAAGCGTAACATCGCGTTAGAATTTTGACATAATAGTGAATTTTGGGGTAACCTCTGGTATTAACTGTTGTTTTTGACTATTAGGCCCCAGAGGCCATTATTCCTTAAGGTAATGAAGGTAAAGTATGGGTAATCGTCGCTTATTTTGGCGCATTGTTGATAAAGTTGAGTCTTTGATAAATCAAGGTGAGTTTTCTGCTGGAAGTCGTTTACCACCAGAGCGTGAACTTGCTGAAATGTTTGACGTAAGTCGCCCTACTATCAGAGAAGCAATTATCGCATTAGAAGTGCGCGGCCGAGTTGAAGTTAAAACTGGCTCAGGTGTTTATGTTGTTGAGCAGCTAGAAAAACCAATTAAATCTAAAGAAATTAGTGCATTTGAACTTACTCAAGCGCGTGCTTTAATTGAAGGCGAAATTGCAGCACTGGCAGCTCAAACTATTACCGATGAAGAGTTAGAGCAATTAAATAAAACGCTAATCGCTATGGAAAAAGGCCTTTATGTTGAGCAGGCTGACCGTGAGTTTCACGAAATTATAGCCCGCGCTACTCGTAATAAAGCGCTTGAATATGCTGTATCTAATTTATGGGATTTACGTCTTAACAACGCTCAAATTGTTACCGATTATGGCAGCGTATGTAAAAACAATAACGACTGCGTAATGGACGAACATACCGCTATTTACAAAGCGCTTAAGTCTCATGATGCAAGTGCCGCACGCACAGCAATGCATAAACATTTTAATCGCTTAATTAATGCTTTATTTGATGCAGTAGAATCACGTGCACTTGAAGAAATTAAACGTAAAAATGATGAGAAAAGAGGACTTTACTCTTTAGACGGTTTGGTTAAAAGCGCAAACTAATACCCTTATTAATTACTTATACTGAAAAATAGCGAACAAGTCTTACTTGCTCGCTATTTTTTTGCTTATCACCTTGGTATAGCTATTCTATTTGAGTAAACAACACGCTTTTTCTAGCAGCTATACATTTAGCTTGCTTTAAAACGTATTAAGGGTTTAATTATTTTTAAGCAATGCTTCAAGATGTATTAATTACTGAGTATTGATGTTTCGCTAGTAATTAAAAAAAGATACACTGCGCAAAACCAGCCGATTGTAAGTAAGGAATTCAATGCAATCATCCACTAAAGATTTTTTACTCGCCATTATTTGTGTAATTTTAGCTATGATCACCATTCAATCTGGTGCCTCTATTGCTAAGCAATTATTTCCTATTGTTGGCCCCGAGGGCACTACTGCACTAAGGCTTGGTTTTTCTGCGCTTATTTTATGTTTAATCTTTAAACCTTGGAAACACTTACCCACGCAGGGTAATCGCACCTCTATTATTGTTTATGGTTTAAGCCTTGGCGGTATGAATATTTTATTTTATTACGCTATAGAGCGTATTCCGCTGGGTATAGGTGTTGCGCTTGAATTTACCGGCCCTTTAGCTGTGGCGCTATTTAGCTCTCGCCGCAAGCGCGATTTATTTTGGGTAGCCTGTGCCATTGCTGGTATTTTACTGTTACTACCCGATATGAGCAGCCAAGATAGCCTAGACCCTATAGGTGTCATACTTGCCCTTGCAGCAGGAGCTTGCTGGGCGGCGTATATTTTATTTGGTAAAAAAACCGGCTCTCAAAGCTCAGGTGGTGCAACGGTTGCTTTAGGTATGACCATTGCTGCGCTAGTACTTGTACCTTATGGTGGCATATCGCAAAGCAGTGCATTTACATGGGGAATTATACCGCTCGGCATTGGCATTGCCATTTTATCAAGCGCCCTGCCCTATACACTTGAAATGGTCGCTTTGCGCAATATGCCCGCACAAGGGTTTAGCATTATGCTTAGCTTAGAGCCTGCATTTGCAGCCCTTGCAGGCTTTATAATACTTGGAGAGTTACTTACATTGTGGCAGTGGTTGGCTATTTTATTAGTGATTATAGCCTCTGTTGGTAGCTCATTTTCAAGTGTTAAAAAACAAAAAAAACAAAAAAACATCTTAGACCTAACAAGTTAAAACAAAATAGCCATCGTATAAATTACGATGGCTACGTGCTTAATAATATCTATTAACTAACCGATTTAGCGCTTTTGCTGTTTGTTAGCAAATACCCAATTAATGAAATAAGCGGCATACCAGCGGCTACTAACGCAACGCTTGTCCAGCCTCCGGCCTCATAAAGCGGGCTGGCTATAAGTGAGCCTACAGCCCCACCTACAAAAATACTCGTCATGTAAATCGCGTTTAGTCGCGCACGGCTTTGCGGCTCTAATGAATACACAGCCCGCTGGCCAAGTACCATGTTTGCTTGCACAGCAAAGTCAATAAACACACCTGTTAAAGCTAAAATTATTATCCCGTTGGGTAACTCAAATAAACTAGGTACAAAGCACACTGCGGCAATCACTTTTGCTAATAACGATAACTGATGTGTGTAACCTTTATCGGCTAAGCGCCCAACAATAGGTGCTGCAATAGCGCCTGCTGCGCCAACTAAAGCAAATAGCGCTATTTGTGATTGCGATAAGCCATATTCTCGCGCAAGTACAATGGGGGCGCTTGTCCAAAATAAGCTAAAAGAGGCAAACATTAATGCCTGAAAAAGAGCTCGTTGTCGCAGAACAGGTTGGCTTATCATTAACTGCTTAAGCGATTTTAATAATTTAAAATAGGACGTTTTTTGATTTGGATGCCTGTGCGGAATGGCAAAATAAATTACGCTTGCAATAAACACCATACAGCCGGCTGCAAAATAAAATACCGCACGCCAACCAAAGTGATCGGCAATTAGGCTCGATATAGGCCTTGCGAGTAAAATACCTAATAATAAACCTGCCATAATATTACCCAGCACTTGGCCACGCTTTTCGTCAGACGATAAATGCGCCGCAAGCGGAATAAGCACCTGAACAGACACCGAGCTAATACCTATCATTAAACATAAAATAAGCATTACATTTGGTGTATCGGCAAGGGCTGTGCCTATTAAGCTCAAAAACGATACTCCAAGCGTTATAAGCATTAAGCGCTTATTTTCGACGAGATCAGCTAATGGCACTAAAAAAAATAGCCCAAGGGCATAGCCAATTTGCGTAAGCGACACAATAAAACTAGCACTATGCGGGCTCAACCCCACCTCGGGTGCTAATAACTCAATAATGGGTTGAGCGTAGTAAATGTTGGCAACAATAAGTCCGCAACATAAAGCAATAATGCTAACAAGTGTATTGCTAAGTGGCTGCGGTGAAATGCCTGTTTGAGTCATGTATTTCTCTGTTTTGTACAGTTTAAAAATAATAAAACCCAATGGGTACAAAGCCCATTGGGTTATAACCTCGTACTTTGCTTACTTTATTGGTGATGGCTTACCATGCGGGCTTGAGCGTAAATACTGTTTAGGTGCAGTTACAGTAGCGCCAAGCTCTGCTGCTGCATGCCAAGGCCAGTGCGGGTCATATAAAATACCACGCGCAAGTGCCACGCCATCGGCTTGCTGCTCGCTAATAATATCTTCGGCTTGTTGTGGCTCGGTAATTAAACCCACGGCTATAACAGGCATATTCACAGCCTCTTTAATAGCTGTTGCAAATGGCACCTGAAAGTTAGGTTTAACAGGTATTTGTTGATCAGGGCTTAAACCCGCTGTACTTACATGAATAAAATCACAGCCGAGCTCATCAAGGGCTTTAGCAAGCGCTACTGATTGTTCTAAATCCCAACCCCCTTCTACCCAATCAGTCGCAGAAATACGAATACCCACGGGTTTGTTACTGTTAAATTCTGCGCGCACAGCTTTAAATACTTCAAGCACAATACGCATACGGTTTTGCAAACTGCCTCCATATTCATCATCGCGCTTGTTACTTAAAGGTGATAAAAACTGATGCAACAAATACCCATGCGCCCCATGTAACTCTATTAAATCAAGGCCTAGCTCGTCAGCGCGTTTAGCGGCGCTTACAAAGTCTTTAATTAATGAGTCTATGTCGGATTGGCTCATGGCTTTTGGCTCTGGGCTATTTTCGTCGTACGCGACTGCTGAAGGCGCAAGCGTTTGCCAGCCGTTTTCATCCGTTGGGCTTAATGCACCACCCCCATCCCATGGCTTTTCTGTAGATGCTTTACGCCCAGCATGTGCTAGCTGAATACCAATAGGCATAGAGCTATATTGTCTAACCGCTTTTAAACTTTTATCTAATGCTTGCTGGGTTTCATTATTCCAAAGCCCTAAATCGCCATAACTAATACGCCCCTCAGGATTAACCGCTGTGGCCTCTAAAATAAGTAACCCTGCCCCGCTTAAGCTTAACTGCCCTAAATGAATGGTATGCCAATCACTAGCTGCACCATTATTTGCTGAATACTGGCACATAGGTGCAATAATAATTCGGTTGTTTAATGTGAGTTGCCCTATGTTTAACTCCGAGAATAACTGACTCATTGTTTGCTCCTTGATGCGCGCACACATGTGCGAATTGAAATAGCTTACGATAACTAACGATAATGGGGATCAAACTTAATTTTTACAGTGCAAAAAATAGAATAAGTCATTACTAAAAAAGCTACCTCAAACGTTTTTTTATCAGGGCTTAAGAAGCATTAACAAACACAACAATTAATGCAATTTTAAAAACGTGAATGGCTATTTACTTTTAAACAATCATGCTAGCTGTATGTAACATGTACCTAATTTACTAAAAACATTGGATGCAAGATGTATTTACATGAGTTAAAGTTTATTTTAACGCGCTATTTATTCCAAAAAAGTGAATTAAAATTCAACTTTATTATTCCCTGCCCCTTAACTCCCTGATAAACTGTTCACTTAATTTACTAATGTAAAACATTTGAACTGGGGATCACTTTTTATGTTTAAACCAAGCTTGTTAACCTTGGCTATTTCGAGCGCTGTATCTGGCGTATTTTTATTTCCTAATGCCGCACTTGCTCAAGAAGAAGTTGCAGCTAACAACAAATCGCTCGAAGTAATCGAAGTTACAGCAACAAGGCGCAGTGGCTCTGTGCAAAATGCACCGCTAAATATTACAGCGCTCGATGCCGATATTATGAAAGATCAAAATATCAGTGAGCTTGCGGATGTAGCACGCTGGGTACCTGGTTTAACAATTACCGATCAAGGTGGCCGCTCAGGCTCTCCTATCATTGTTCGTGGTTTAAACACTAACTCGTCTGGCCCATCATCAGATGGCGGTACAGTATCAACTTACATTAACGAAATTCCGGTTTCGGTTGATATGCGCTTGGTAGATATAGAGCGCGTTGAAGTATTAATTGGGCCACAAGGCACCCTTTATGGTGCGGGCACATTAGGCGGCGCAATTCGTTACATGCTTAAAGAGCCTGAGCTTGATTTTACATCGCTTGAAGTTTACGGCGATATGTTTCAAACCCAAGAAAGTGACTCTTTAGGTGGCGAAGGCGGGTTTATTGTTAACCTTCCTATTATCGAAGATGAACTTGCAGTGCGTGCAAGCTTAAACGTATACGAAGACCCAGGCTTTATTGATTATGCTTACACAGTGCGTGAGCCAGGTGTATCTCTACCGGACCCTGATTGGAGCAACGCCGACGAAGTAAACAACAATATTAAAAATGTTGAAGATGCTAACGGCGAAACAACTACCACAGGGCGTATTTCTGTACGTTGGAAACCAAGCGAAACATTTGAAGGGACACTTAATTACTTTTACCAAAACCAAGACAGCGAAGGCCGCTCGATTGTTCATTACAACAGTTTAAACGATGATAATGGCTTAAGCGATATTGTAGGTAAATACGAGTCTGCTTATCGTTATGAAGAACCGCGCGAAAAAGAAGATCAATTACTAAGCCTCGAGCTAAAAGCAGACCTAGGTTTTGCAGAGCTAGTATCGGCTACGGGTATTTCAAGCTTTGATGCCGACGGCCAACGCGACCAAACCGATTTGCTTATTCGTCTTGATTACGGCTACGAAGAATTTCCAGCGTTTTCATCTTTCACGCGTGAAATTGAAGAAGAAGACACCTTCACTCAAGAAATTCGCTTAGTGTCTCAAAGCGACAGCGACTTTAACTGGATTGTGGGTGGCTTTTACAACAAAACAGAAACCGAAGCATCAAGTAGAGAGTTTACGCCTGGGTTTGACCAATTCGCTATCGATAACTTTGGTGGCGCTCAGCTAAGACCTGACTCATTAGAATACTTAGAGCTTACAAAAAGTAAAGTCACTGAGTCTGCGCTATTCGGCGAAGTTGGCTACCAAGTTACCGAAAAATTAGATATTACCATTGGTGCACGTTTTTACGAATACGATGTAGAGGCGCAAGCAGCATTTGACTTCCCGCTTGCAAATACACTTTATGGCGATGCAGACCCTGATGCAATCACCGTTGCTTACGAAAAAGACGAAGCAGGCGATAACGGTAACTTATTCAAATTTAATGCTAAATACCAGTTTACTAATTCAGTAATGGGTTATGTAACAGTAAGTGAAGGCTTTAGAATTGGCGGTTCCAACCTTCTAGCTGTTTGCCCTGATCCTATCCCTGAAAACCAGCAAACAGGATGTGGTAACGCTGACGAAAGGCTTTTTGATGCAGATACTACTACAAACTACGAGTTAGGCTTTAAAAGTACCTGGTTTAGAAGCCAACTACACTTTAACGCCGCGTTATTCAACATAGATTGGGATGATGCACAAATTACAGGCGCTACAGATGTAGGCCAATTAACGTATCTTTCAAACGCAGGCAGCGCAAATGCAAAAGGGATTGAAATTTCTTCCCGTGCGATTTTATCTGACTCATTCTCGGTTTATGCAACTTACGCATACACCAAAGCAGAGCTAACATCAGACGCACCATTTTTGTTTAATGCTGATGGCACCGATGGCGCAGAAGACGGCGACCGTTTACCGGGCTCGCCAGAGCATCAGTTCTCAATGGGTGTAAACTATCAAACAGATGTGTTTAACGACAAAACCCTTGATATTAACTACGGTTTAACCGCACAAAGTGATGTAATTTCAAAAGTAGGTTTGCATGACAATGGCGAAACCCTGCCAGGTTACAGCTTAAGTAATATTTCTGCTAAGCTAACGGCTGATGAGTGGTCTACTACTTTATACATTGATAACGTATTTAATAAATACGCCGTTACATCAGTACGTCGTTCAGATGCCGATATAACAACTGCAAACGGTGCCGACATACAACGTAACTACGGCCACTATATAAATCGCCCACTTACGGTAGGCGTTAAATTTAACTACAAATTTGAAATATAATTTATAGTTACTTTTAAACAATGTTTTAAGGCTCAAATTTATTTGAGCCTTTTTTCTTTATTAACACATAAATAAAACAACCATCATGCAGCCAAACTTAAAGCACCTCCATCAAAGCGCCATTGAGTATTTAAACCAAGGTAATATACAAAGTGCCCATAAAGCCCTCGTTGAATTAGTGACTCAAAAAAGCGACTTTGCCGATGGCTACTTTTTACTGGCCATGGTAAATTTACGCGTAGGGCAAATTCACAAAGCCATAAAGCTAATAGAAAAAGCCCTTAGCCTTGGTAAAAGCATTGAATACAGCGCGCAGCTTGCAAAGTGTTACGCATTAACAGGTGAGCTTACCAAAGCCAAAAACACCGCTTTAGCGATACCGGTTCAGCAAATACAAAAGAGTCTTGATGCCGATACCCTAGGTGTAGCGCTTACACAAGCAGGCCTGCACAAAGAGGCACTAAACTATTTTAACTGCGCAATTGAACTGGCTAACCATGCAAATAAACCGCAACCTCAGTTTTATTATAATTTAGGGGTAAGCGCTAAATTTTTAGGCCAATTTGAACAAGCCAAAAATGCCTTTGAAAACGCCATTACTCTAAACCCACTACATCATCAGAGCCATTTTGCATTAAGCGATTTAACCAAAGCGTCGCTGCAAAATAACCATATTGAACGCTTAAAAAACGTGTTTGAGCAAATCACTCACCCCGATGCAAAACTACATATAGGCCATGCCTTAGCAAAAGAGTACCAAGACCTTGGTGAGTTTACTCAGGCTTTTAACGCGTTAGAGCAAGGTAAAGTAGCAAAACGTGCTATGCAGCCATTTGATCATAAAAGCTCAACTGAGCTATTTGAACATATTAAATATCTAAGTAAGCAGCACGCACAAGCGCTAACACAAGGTAACCAAACAGCCGAACCTATTTTTGTATTAGGTATGCCACGCTCTGGCACCACATTGGTTGAGCGTATTTTATCGAGCCACAGCGACGTACAATCAGCCGGAGAATTACAAGACTTTGGCCTAAGCGTTAAAAAGTTAAGCCAAACCCAAACACCGCATGTACTCGATACTCAAACACTCACTCAAGCGTATGACCTTGATTTTATTCAGCTTGGGACAACGTATTTAAACGCCACTCGCGTAACCACCGGCAGCCATAAGCACTTTATAGATAAGCTCCCATTTAACTTTTTTTATATCGACTTAATAACTAAAGCACTGCCAAACGCTAAAATTATTTGCATGCTGCGCAACCCAATGGACACCTGTATTGGTAACTACCGCCAGCTATTTACGATAAATAACCCCTACTACGCATACTCGCTCGATTTACTCGACACAGCCAAATTTTATAGCCGCTTTTACAAACTCATGCAGCACTTTGGCGCCCTGCACAGCAATATAAAATTAGTAAAATACGAAGAGCTAGTCGCCCAGCCCGAGCAGCAAATTAAAGAGTTAGTCAGCTTTTGTAATTTAGAGTGGCAAGCACAGTGTATAGACTTTCACTTAAACACCGCTCCGGTCTCTACGGCTAGTAAAGTACAAGTACGCCAACCATTAAATAGCAAAGCAATCGGCCGTTGGAAGGCGTTTAAACCCCATACTAATGCAGCAGTGAAGTACCTTTTAAAGCAAGGTATAGATGTTGAGTAAGTATTTTTTGAAAAACATGCATATGTTCATCATTCTAATATTTTTGTTCTGCACCCATAGTAGTGCTGCGACGACCACTGCAGATATTAAAAATAATAAACCCTTAAAAATGCAGATACCAACTGGTCTAAAATTGCCTCTAAATTTTGAACTATTAACTCAAAAAAAGCTTCTTGGCTCACTAAATAAAAACGACGACTGTTCTATCAAAGACGAACATCATAACAATCGATTTGTCTCAGTTTTTAAGCTAAGTTCGGGCGATAAACTGCTTGCATTAGCTTGCAACACTGGAGCATATCAAGATAGCTATTTGACCTATTATGTCAAGACGTTAACTAACATGGCTTACCCCATAACTTGGTCAGAACCTACTTTTATTGATAATAAGTGGGAGCTAAAGCGAACTAATTTACTTACCGGCAGTATTGAAATTACCGAAATAGGGAATGAATTAAAGTCTCTGCGCTTATACTCTGCTTTTGGCTCTTGCGGTTATAGTGTTAATTACACCATTTCGTTCCCACAATTAATTAATCTAAAACCTAATTTAATAAATGCTGACAACGATTGTGGTAATAGCCTCTTAGTTGATAAGTGGCCTATAATTTCCAATGCAAATTAAAGAGTTGGTCAGCTTTTGTAATTTAGAGAGACAAGCAAAATGTAAAGACTTTTTGTTTTAGGCAGGGCTGAAACCAAATAAGCGGCTTGTTTAAGTGTAGGTCGGATAAGCGAAGCGCCATCCGACAGAGTAAAATACCTTGCCAATTATTATCACATTTTATATTGTCGAGTGGCTGAAGAGTGCCCAGACTGTGTGAAAACTAATTTTTAATAAATTGTCTTGGGTATGTTCTTAGTTTGAAACCATTTAAGATGGTTGCGATCGATTTTTTAT
>NZ_PNDP01000175.1:0-231 GCF_005886415.1 Pseudoalteromonas sp. S327
AAAAAGGTTAAGCTTGAAAATCTAGCGTAACAAGCTGAGAAGATGTTGCGACTAGTTCAATAGCTGATTGTACAAGTGCCGTTAGAAACTTATCTGCAAGCCAATTACCTCACCCTATAACCCTACACCAAAGCAAACTAATCATCAACCAATTTCCAAAAACACACCAACTACAGCCTGCAACAAACTAAGCTTCCTCATAAGTAAATTTATAGACTAATGGCACTCTAT
>NZ_PNDP01000176.1:0-336 GCF_005886415.1 Pseudoalteromonas sp. S327
CGCTACGGTGGTCCTTTGAGATGTCATCTAGAAATTGTTTTTTTATGGGAAATTCGAGCACAGCTAAGCTAACTTTAGCTTCACCTGCGGAGTTTATTTCGGCTAAATGGGCTTCAAAGTTATGTGCATCGTGTTGCGCATCTGAAGGAGCCCCAATTGTAGTAATAGCCGATACGTCAGGAAAATGATCTGCAGCAGCCAGTACGGCAGCGCCGCCGAAGCTGTGGCCAATGAATAACTGCGGCGCCTCACAGTAGGGACGCCGGTGCTCGGCTGCGGCGAGAACATCTTGGAGATTGGATGAGAAGTTTCTGTTTGCTAAGTCGCGCTCGCTCT
>NZ_PNDP01000177.1:0-298 GCF_005886415.1 Pseudoalteromonas sp. S327
GTGGATTGTATAGATAAATTAATTAAATAACGAATGAAAAATCTCACTAAAAAAGCTTATTTCAGATAGAAATAACTAATTATAAAAACTAGTGTAACCAAGCTGTGAATCTATTCGCTACGCAAAAGTAAGCTGTCGTAGAATAAAGAATGGGCGTAATTTATAAAATAAAACTGGCTATATTTTTGATTCAATATAAAGCTCAAAGCTCGGTATTTTCCCTATAATGGTAAGTCTTTTGCCAACCATTTTGACTTTTTATAATAACCTTATATCATGATTTGTGTCCCTTGTCGGA
>NZ_PNDP01000178.1:0-268 GCF_005886415.1 Pseudoalteromonas sp. S327
CACGATCGTTGGAAAAGATAAAGTCGAATTTAGTTTAGTTATCACAATTTCGTGTTTTTAAAATGTCTTCTTCACTTACTGCCTAAGTATCTTTAGGCACGAATATGGGGGAACGTTCAAGCCTAGTTACTTCAGAACCAAGCGAAGTAAAAATATCACCATAAAAATCTCTACCTGCACTTGACTGCTCGTATATTCCTATGTGCTTGCCTAAGAGTATTTTATGATCAACCAAAGATGTATATCGTGTAATATAGTTTTTAGCGGC
>NZ_PNDP01000179.1:0-274 GCF_005886415.1 Pseudoalteromonas sp. S327
TACATAGATGGCTATGGTTACCTATTTATAATGGGCCGTACAGACGATGTTATAAACGTATCTGGTCATAGTCTTTCAACCGGCGAAATGGAAGAAATAGTCGCATCCCAACCAGCCCTTGCAGAGTGCGCGGTGTTAGGGGTTGCCGATACACTAAAAGGCCAATTACCGATGGCCATGATCGGACTTAAAAACGCCTTTACCCGCTCCCCTACCGATGTAGCGCAAGCCCTGCTTCTCACAGTAAACCACCAACTAGGCGCTATCCCGTGCC
>NZ_PNDP01000180.1:0-217 GCF_005886415.1 Pseudoalteromonas sp. S327
AATTTAATTGGTGTAAAATCCTGCGAAAATAATAAGGTTGATGTGAATGCCATGCGCGAAAAAGCCTTAGAGCTTGATTCGCTAGGCATAAAAGTTATGGCTATTGTAGGGGTTGCTGGTACAACCGAGCCCGGTAATATCGACCGTCTTAATGATATGGCCGATGTAGCACAGCTAATAAACTGTCTTTTTCACGTTGTTGCAGCGTGGGGTGGGG
>NZ_PNDP01000181.1:0-276 GCF_005886415.1 Pseudoalteromonas sp. S327
GCAGAGTACGCTGATCGATATGCTGTAATCACTAAAAAATAATCTTACTAACGTAAGAATCCCTGCTACATAGAGTAGATATAGGGTAGAATATAAAATTAATAGCGTTCTGGTTGAAAGGTTTAGTACGCTGTAAAACTATTCTTCGTTACGTTGAAGCATAGCAAGCTTTGGGTAAAGCATTCTGGCGATTAGGATCCTGATAAATTTAATAGGCTGCATTATTAATTCTTTTGCAAAAGAAAGCAGTCCTAAGATTTCGACCACCATTACCTT
>NZ_PNDP01000182.1:0-260 GCF_005886415.1 Pseudoalteromonas sp. S327
AAATTCTTCACGTACAGTCCCAAATGGCATAAAGCGTGGATCAAATAACGCAGTTATTTGCACAGCGTGATATTGCAGTAGCCCACTGGGAAACCGCAATTGCAGCCACTGTTGTACATTACATCAACGACTCACTAGCCGACATTGATACAGTACTAGGTACAGAGGCAAGTGGTGACGAGTTTGCTAATTTAGCGTTACCCTATAGTGAAATGAAAGGGTTTGCACTGAAGGTTCAATGTAACCCATTTTCACCTGTT